>DASUQZ010000265.1:0-3820 GCA_036280335.1 Solirubrobacterales bacterium | reverse complement strand
AGACCTCTACGCCTACTTCCACCTCGAGTCCCCGGGCGTCCAGTCCGACCAGCTCGCCGACCTGGTCGAAGAAAGCCTCGAGGAAACCGGCGCCGGCGAAATCCGCGAGGGACACGAGCAGATCGTCGCCCGCCTCGACCCGACCAGCAAAGTCCGCCGTCGCGAGCGCGCCGAGCTCTGGGCCGACACCGCGAAGTTGCATCTCTTCGACCCGGAAAGCGGCGAGAGCCTGCGCCGCGGCTCAGGCGAATAGGCCTTCGCCGACGCGACGAGGTGACGAGGAAGCTCAGCCCTGCTGGCTCAGCTTCCGCGCCTTCTGGGTGAGGTCGACGACCTGCCGCAGGCAGTACACGGCCGCAGCGAACACGATGATGAGAATCCAGTCGGCGCTGCCGAGCACGAGCAGGATCAGCAGCACCACGAAGCTTCCGGTCGTCAGCAGCGCCATCCAGTCGCGCCACCAGGTAACCGCTTCCAGCCGCGAGGCATCTTGGCTAAGGGCTCTCAGCTTCATGACTCCCCACTGCGATTCTAAGTCCATCCCGGAGAACGCCGAAGCGCAACTTCCCGTCTCGGCTGCGGTTAGCCTGCTCGTATGGGAAGGCTCGCGAGCACGTGTGCAGCTGTCCTCGCCATCCTGGCGCTGAGCGCGCCTGCCGCCCCGGCGGCGCAATCCGCCGGCTGGAACTGCCTCGCCAACGACGTGGAATCCGGCTGGACCCTGCTTGCCTCCGGCGGCTCTTTCTTCCCGCTGCCGCCGAGCATCCCGCCGGAAGGGCCGAAGGTGATCACCCGCTGGAGCGTGAACGTCGGGCCCGGCCTGGCGCCGATCCGCCAGCGGCTGGAGGCCTACGAGGTCCAGAGGGAAGTCAGCGAAGGTTTCGAGTTCGAGAAGATCGGTGAAAGCGCGCTGGAGATGCTCGGCGAGGGGGTCAACTCCTTCCCGACCCGGATCCCCGTCAGCGAAGGCAACAGCGTCGGCCTCTACGGCCCCGAGGGGACCCTCTTCTGCGACAAGGAAGAGGGCGCGGTCTCACACCTCTACGAGGGCAGCGCCGCGACCGGCGAAGTCAAGCCGTTCAAAACCGCGGTCGAGGTCGGCACGCCGGTCGTCGTGACCGTCGAGGACGATCGCGACAACGACGGCTACGGCGACGAGACCCAGGACGGCTGCCCGGCGAGCGCCGCCTTCCAGACCTCCTGCCCGGCCCTGAGCCTGAAGATCCGCCGCCAGGTCAAGCGGAAGGCGATCCTCCTCCGCGTCACGTCGACCAACTCCTCCGCCACCCAGGTATGGGGTCAGGTCGGCTGGAGCGTCCGGCAGAGATCGGGCGAGAAGCGCCGCCTCATCGTCGGCATCGCCGCCGGGCCGCGCCGCGAAGTCGCAGCCGGAACCCCGAGCACGTTCCGGCTCCGGCTCACGAAACCGATCCTGCGGCGGCTCGACCGGCTCGGCCCGAAGCAGAGCCTGCGGGCGAAGCTCACCGTCAGTGCCAACGACGTCTTCGGGGCCAGGGTCCTGCGGACGCTGGTCGTGCGCCTGCGCGGCCGCGGCTGAGCCCGGACAAATTCAGCGAACGCTGAATTGACACCCCTATAGGGGGCATTTTTCAGCGTTCGCTGAATTCGGCTGCGCCGGCCACGAGTCCTGCCATCAACTTCGCGGCCTGGTCGTCATCCAGGCCCTGTGCCTGGGTGAGGTCCTGCCAGGTGCGGAAGCCGAGGGCGTGGCCGATCGCGGCGCGGGTGCGCTTGGCGGCGTTGCCGCGCAGGCCGCGGCCCCGCATCAGGATCTTGCCCGCCTCCCCGAGGAAGCCGCGGAAGCCGCCCATCAGCTCGTCGACGACCGGCACGGTGGGAGCGTCGCGGAGCAGCTTGTCGAACATGCCCTCGGTGCGGCGGTAGTAGGGGTAGAGCTCGCCGAGGGCGGTCTGGAGGCGTTCGTCGGGATCGTCGATCGAGGCCCAGACGCTCATGTCGGGGGGCGGGTTCGCTTCGGCCCAGTGGGCTGAGCAGGCGCCGAACAGCGCCCGCTCGTCCGGAAAGTGCCGGTAGAGGGTCGAGCGCCGCACGCCGGCGTGCTCGGCGACCGCGCTCATCGAGGTCTGGGCCGGGCCGAGGGTGCCGTGCAGCTCGACGGCGCTTTCGGTGATCCGCAGGCGCGTCTGCGCCTCCGCTTCGGCGCGCGCCCTCTTCTCGTACTTTCGCTTTCGACCGGACATAGGTGTACGGCGAATATTGACAGATGCCCACCGATGTGTCTATTCTTTTCGCGCGACACTAATGTCCAACGAAAAGGAGATAGCAATGGCAACGGTTATCGGTCCCGGCGACGGCAAGGCGGGCTTCCTCGGCAGCATCGGGGTGCGGTTCATGATCGACGGCGAGGGCGCGGGCGGCGACTTCTCGCTGGTCGAACACCCGCTCTCCCCGCGGGCGCTGGCGGCCCCCATCCACCGGCACACCCGCGAGGACGAGTACAGCTTCGTGCTCGAGGGCCGGATGGGCGGGCTGCTCGGCGACGACGTGGTCGAGGCCGGCCCCGGCGACCTCGTCTTCAAGCCGCGCAACGAGTGGCACACCTTCTGGAACGCCGGCGACGAGCCCTGCCGGATCCTCGAGATCATCGCCCCGGCCGGCTTCGAGCACTTCTTCCGGGAGCTCGTCGACCTGGGCGGCGTGATGAAGGCGGCCCCGGAGGAGGTGGCGGCACTGAGCGACCGCTACGGGCTGGAAATGAAACCGGAGACGGTTCCGGGGCTGCTGGAGCGGTTCGGCCTCGTGATCGGCGAGCCGGTGGAGTCGGCGCTGCAGCTCGCCTAGCTCGCTCCCGATCGAGCAAATAGCGGCAGTCGGAGACGGGCTGCGCAGCCGCAGGGCGCTGCTACCCTCCCTGGGTAGGCAGAGTGTCTGTCTGCGCGTCCGTCTTCAATCACCACGAGGAATACGCGCTCTTGACTCCCGACCAGGGGTTCCGCTTCGACCGTGAGGGGCCGCGAGAGGAATGCGGCGTCTTCGGCGTATACGCACCCGGGCACGACGTGTCCCGCCTCGCCTACTTCGGGCTCTACGCGCTGCAGCACCGCGGGCAGGAGTCGGCCGGGATCGCCACCTGCGAGGGCGGGATGATCACCACCCTGCGCGACGCCGGGCTCGTCTCCCAGGTCTTCGACGAGGGGAAGCTGCGGGCGCTGGAGGGCGACATGGCGATCGGCCACGTCCGCTACTCGACCACCGGCGGCGGCTCCTGGGAGAACGCGCAGCCGATCTGGCGCGACGACGGCCGCGAGGTCGCCCTCGCCCACAACGGCAACCTCACCAACGCGGTCGAGCTCTGGGGTGAGCTGAAGGAGCGCGGGCTGCAGTTCCGCGGCACCTCCGACTCGGAGATCATCGCCGCCCTGCTCTCCTCACACGAGGGGAAGATGATCGAGGACGCGGTGGCCGACGTGATGCCGCGCCTGCAGGGCGCCTACTCGACGGTGGTGATGACCAAGCGCGCGATCGTCGCCTTCCGCGACCCGCACGGGATCCGGCCGCTCAGCCTCGGCCGCCTCGACGACCGCTTCGTCGTCGCCTCCGAGAGCTGCGCCTTCGACATCATCGGCGCCAAGCTGATGCGCGAGGTCCATCCCGGCGAGATGGTCTCGCTGACCGAGCGCGGCCTGGAGACGCGCCAGGTGGTGAAGGCCGAGCGGCGGGCCAGCTGCGTCTTCGAGCACATCTACTTCTCCCGCCCCGACAGCCGCCTCGAGGGCAAGGTCCTGCAGCAGGCGCGCGGGCGGATGGGCGAGATCCTCTGGCGCGAGGCGCCGGTCGA
>DASUQZ010000264.1:0-6077 GCA_036280335.1 Solirubrobacterales bacterium | reverse complement strand
CCACCTTGATCGACGGCATCCCCGTGCGCAGGTCGAGCACCGGCAGCGCCAGCGCGACCAGGACCAGCAGGGCGAGGCCGCCGAAGAGGAGCGGCCGGCGCCAGAGCGTCTCGCCCCAGCGGGCGAAGCGCGCCGAGCGGTGCTCGCCCGAGTGCGCCCAGGGCAGCCCGAGCTTGTCGACCCGCGGCCCCAGCTTCGCCAGCACCGCCGGCAGCAGGGTCAGCGTCGCCGCCAGCACGAAGACGACCGAGATCATGATCCCCAGCGACATCGAGCGGAAGGCCGGGCTGGGCACGAGCATCACCGCCGAGAGCGAGATCAGCACCGTCAGCCCGGAGAAGAGGACGGCCTTGCCGGCGGTGTCCATCGTCTCCCCGACCGCCTCGTCCGGCGCCAGGCCCTGGCCGAAGAGGGCGTTGCGGAAGCGCATCACCACGAACAGCGCGTAGTCGATCCCCAGCGCCAGGGCGAACATCAGCGCGAAGTTCATCGCCCAGATCGAGATCGGCGAGACCAGCGTGCCCAGGTAGAGGACCCCGGCGGAGGCGACGAGGCCGACGATCGTCAGCATCAGCGGCAGCCCGGCGGCGACCAGCGAGCCGAAGGCGAGGACGAGGATCAGCAGCGTCACAGGCCAGGAGAGCAGCTCCGACTTCAGCATCGCCTCTTTGTTCGCCTCGTTGAAGTCCGACCACATGCCGGCGGCGCCGGTGAGGTTCGCTTCGACGCCCGGCGCGGCGACGGCGGCCAGATCGCCCTTCAGCTCATCGGCGGCGGCCACCATTTCGTTGGGATCCTCGGCCGCGGCGGCGCGGACGACGGCGGTGTGGCCGTCGCGGGAGATCGAGACGCCCGGCTGCGCCGGGGTCACCGCGCCGACGGCTGCGTCGGCGGCGAGGACGCGCTCGACCGCGACCAGCGTCTGCCGGAAGTCGGCGTCACCGGCAGCAAGCCGGTCGGAGTGGACGACGACCTGCAGCCCGTAGGCGCCGGCGCCCCCGAAGGCCGTGTCGATCCGCTCGCGGACCTGGACGGACTCCGAGCCGCTCGCCTCCCAGCCCGCGCCGGAGAGCTCCTTCTCCGCCCGCGGCGCGAAGAACCCGAGGCCGAGGGCGACGACCGCCCAGGCGACGAAGACGGCGCGGCGGTGGGTGGCGGCGAAGCGACCGAGGCGGCCGATCGGCCCCAGCGCCTTCATCGGCCGCACCCGCTTCGGAGCCCGACGAGCCGGAGCATGATCGAGGCGCCGCAGTTGCCGATCGTCGCGAAGAGGAGGAGGTTGAGCGAGACGAAGCCCGTCAGCAACAGGAACCAGGGGCTGACGAGGGCGCTGAGCAGCGCGCTCAGGCCGGTCATGAATCCCGCGAGGGAGAACAGGACCCGCTCGAGCGGCCAGTCCCTCCAGGCGTTGTGCAGCGGGTGATCCTTGGGCGGCGATGCGGTGGTCGTGGTCACGGTTCCTCCTATCTCAACTTCACTACTTAACAACTTAACAGTTGTAGATAGTACAATACCAGCCGATGGCTCGCAATGCCACCAAGATCGTCAAGAGCCCGCTCGGCCCCGGGGCCGCCGAGCTGGTCGCCCGCCGCTTCCGCGCCCTCTCCGACCCGACCCGGCTGCGGATCCTCGACCACCTGCGCAGCCACGAGGAGGCTTCGGTGGGGGAGCTGACCGAGACGCTCGGCACCTCTCAGCAGAACGTCTCCAAGCACCTCTCCGCCCTGCTCGCCGAGGGCTTCGTCGCCCGGCGCAAGCGCGGCACCAGCTCGCTCTACCGGATCGCCGACCCGGGGGTGCACGAACTCTGCGACGGGGTCTGCGCGGGCATCGAGGCTCAGCTGGCCGACCTCGAGGCGACGCTCTCGGGCTGAGCGCCGAGCTCGGCGAAGAAGGGCGTCAGGTAGCGGCCGACGATCTTTCCCTCGCTGCTTCCCCAGGGAGCCTCGGCGGTGAACGAAGACGTTTCCCCGTGCCCGCCGCCGATCCAGCCTTCCAGGTAACAGGGTTTCTCGCCCGTCCACAGCACTCCCCGCAGAACCGGGTCGAACCGCTGCGGATCGAGGTCGACGCCGAGATCGGCGGCGATCGTTTCGGCGATCACGTCCGCCTGCTGGGTCGCGATGCCGCCCTGCTTGACCGGGAAGCTGGTGACGTCGCCCGCCGCGAAGAGCCGCTCGCGGTTCAGCACGCGGCAGTGGTCGTCGATGCGGATGAACCCTTCCGCGTCGTGGAGCACGCCGCGTATCCGCCGGCCCTCCAGGCGCGGCAGGCTGACCACGGAGTCGAACTCGAGGCTCCTTTCGGGAACCGTCCTCAGGTGCCCCTCCTCGAACCGCACCGGATGCGTCCGGGTGACCACCTCGATCCGGCGTTCGGCGAGCAACCCCGCCGCCAGCTCGCCGGCGCGGCGGCCGAAGATCTCCAGGGGCGACTCCTCGGGGGTGACGATCGTCAGCTCCGCATCGGTGGACCCCTTCCTCCGCAGCTCCGTGTCGGCCAGGAGGGCGAGCTCGTACATCGGCAGCGGCCAGCTCTCCGTCCCCGGCATCGTGAAGGCAAGCCGCCTGCTCTCGCCGGAGCGGAAGCGGCCGAGGACCCGGTCGACGTCGTGTTCGTCGGCTATCCCCCAGAAGGTCGACGCCCCCGGCACCGGCCAGAGCAGCTTTGCCCCCTGGGCGAGGATCAGGTAATCGTAGGCGCAGGTGTCGCCGTCGTAGGTGGTGACCAGGCGGGCGTCGGGATCGACCGAGATGACGCTGTCGGGCCGGAAATCGGCGCCGCAGCGCGGCGCCAGCTCGCGCAGCTCGTAGCGGGCGACGCGGGCGGCGCCGTAGGGCTCGCCGACCGCGTAGGGGCGGTAGACGAAGTCCGGGCGAGGTGAGAAGATCGTGACCGAGGTGCGCTCCCCGGCAAGGTCCCGCAAGGCCAGAGCGGCCTCGAGCGACGCCACTCCGCCGCCGACGATCAGTACTCGACTCTTCATCTTCACCTTCCGTGTGGTCCGTTGCTTCGCTGGACCAACTGTCCCGGGAAAGGAGCCGGGCGTCATCCGTGGAGCACCCCAGAACGAATGTGGATCTTCCCGATGGCGGCACCCCGCTCGCGCCCTAGCCTGGCTGCGTGTGCCTCATGTTTTCTCCTGAGCGTTCCCACCGCTGAGCGGGGCCCGTGTCGGGTCTCGCTCAGCTCGCGCTCGCCGTCGCGGTCATCTTCGCGATCAACCTCCTCCCCGCCTTCGGGCCGCCGACCTGGTCCGTGCTGGTCTTCTTCAGCTTCAACTTCGACCTGCCGGCCGTGCCGCTGGTGCTGCTGGGGGCGCTGGCGGCGGCGAGCGGCCGCTTCCTGCTCGCGGGCGGTGCCCGTCGCCTCCGGCCCCGCTTCTCGCCCGAACGCCTCGACCACATCGCAACGGTCGAGGCGAAGGTGTCCGCCAACCGTCGCCGCACCGCCGCGGGCCTCGGCCTCTTCGCGCTCTCGCCGGTTCCCTCCGGCCAGCTGTTCGCCGCCGCCGGCCTGATGACGGTCCCGCTCGCTCCCCTGACCGCGGCCTTCTTCGCCGGGCGGCTGGTCTCCTACTCCATCTACGTCAGCGCCGCCACGGTCGCCGAGGAGAGCCTCGGCACGATCGCCGCCGACGCCCTCACCTCGCCCCTCGGGCTCGCCCTGCAGCTGGCGATGCTGGCCGTGCTCGCGATCGTCGCCGGGGGGATCCGCCCCAGGGGCGGCCACCGGCGACCCCCCTCTCCCCGCTGTGGTGTTTCCCGGATGGCGGACCGGTGAGCCGCGCCTAGGTTGTCGCCGATGAGACTTCTGGTCGGGGTGGACGGCAGGCAGGGCGGCGAAGACGCCGGCGAACTCGCGCGGGTGCTCTGCGCCGGCGCCGCGGACCCTCGCGTCCGCCTCGTCACCGTCCTCTTCCCCGGCCCGCTGCCGACGGAATACGCGCTCCTCTCCGAGGCGGAAATATCCGAGGCCGGCGGCGACGTCGCCGAGCCCGTCCGGCAGAGGCTCGCCGAGATCCCCACCGAGACGCTGGTCTACGGCGGCGGCTCCCCGGCCGGCATCCTCACCCGGGTCGCCGAGCAGGAGGAGTTCGACGCCGTCGTCGTCGGCTCCCCCCACCGCGGGGCGCTCGGCAGGGTGCTGATCGGCAACGTCGCCGGCAGCCTCCTCAACGGCGCCTCGACCGACGTCGCGGTCGCCCCGAAGGGCTACGCGGAAGCGGAGCATCGGACCTTTCGCAAGATCGCCGTCGGCTACGACGGCTCCGCGGAAGCCGACGCCGCCCTGCGCCGCGCCGAAGCGCTGGCACGTCCCGTGGGGGCCCGGCTCGAGGTGGTGACGGTCGTCTCCCCTCCCGTCGGCCCGCCGCCGATGGTGCCCGGCGTCTACGCGCCCCAGCTGCCGCCGGAGCCGCAGCAGGTGATCGACAGGGGGGTCGAGGCGGTGGAGGCGGATCTCACGGTCGAGGGAATCCGCCTCGACGGCGACCCGGCGATGGAGCTGCTCCGGCACTGCGAGGGAGACGTCGACCTGCTCGTCCTCGGCTCCCGCGGCTACGGCCCGCTCTCCCGCGTCCTGCTCGGCTCGGTCTCCCACAAAGTCGTCACCGACGCCCCCTGCCCGGTCCTGGTGGCGAAGCGACCGTGACCTGCCTGCGGGGATAGCCGATGGCCTTCCTGGACGACGACCGCATTGCCCAGAACGGCGGCCACGCGATCGACGCCGAACAGCTGGTGCTGGGGGCGATCGGATCGATGCCCGGGATGTCGGTACTGGTCTTCGACGCCGAGTTCCGCTTCCGGGCTGTGTTCGGCGCGGCGGTGAGGGCGCACGGCCACGACCCCGACCAGATGATCGGCAGGCGCGCGCCGGACGTGCTGCCGGCCCCGACCTGGGAGCGCCTCGCGCCGCTCTATGCGCGGGTGACCGCGGGTGAGACCTTCACCGAGGTCGTCGAAAGCGGCGATCGATCGCGGATCTACGAGAGCACGTTCAGTCCGGTCCTGGGCCCGAGCGGGCCGATCGGGGGGATGGTGATGGCGCGGGACGTCACCACCGAGCGCCGCGCCCTGGCCGCGCTGGAGAGGAGCGAGCAGCTCCACCGGATGATCTCCGAGCAGTCCGGGGACGTGGTCAGCCGCGCCGACGCCGAGGGCACCTACCTCTACGTCTCGCACGCCGCGTCGCGCCTCTACGGATGGGAGCCCGAGCAGATGGTCGGGCGCAGCGCCTTCGAGTACATCCATCCCGAAGACCTCGCCGCCACCCGGGCCGGCCAGGCCGAGCTGATCGGGGGCGCCTCCGAGGAGATCACCGCCGAATACCGGATGCGCTGCGCCGACGGGCGGTATCTCTGGGTGGAAGGGCGGGTGAAGGCAGTCCGCGACGAGGCGGGGAAGATCGTCGGGCTGCAGGCAGCCACCCGGGACATCGGCGCGCGCCGCCAGACCGAAGCCGAACTGAGGCAGGCAAAGGAGATGTTCGAGCTGGCCTTCAGCGCCGCGCCGATCGGGATGGCCCTGTTCGATCCCGAGGGACGCTGGCTGAGGGTCAACGCCGCGCTCGGGACGCTGGTCGGGCGCGACCGGCACTCGCTCCTCGCCACGTCGCTTCCCGAGATCACCCACCCCGCGGACCGCGAGGCCGATCGGCGCCTGCGCCGGCAGCTCGTCGAGGAAGGCGGGGAGAGCTGCCGGGTGGAGAGGCGCCTCCTTCACGCCTCGGGGCAGACCGTCCGGGCTCGTCTCTGCCTCTCCCTGGTCAGGAACCCGGACGGGAGCCCCCGCTGGTTCATCGGCCAGTTCGAGGAGCTGGGCTAGGTGCTGCTGAGTGAACATTTGGGTATTCAGTGTTAGTTAGGGTGCTCGGCCCTTGGAGGCCCTCCAGCAGCACCTCGCCCGCCAACTCGAGCGCTCGCAGAACTTCTTCTGGAACCGCCTGCGCTGGGAGCTGGTCTACGCGCACCTGCAGGGGGCGCACCGCGTCGTCGACGTCGGAGCGGGCCCGGGCTTTCTCGGCGAGTTCCTGGCCGATCGCCGGCCTGATCTCGAGTACTGGTTCGTAGAGCCGAT
>DASUQZ010000263.1:0-5168 GCA_036280335.1 Solirubrobacterales bacterium | reverse complement strand
GACATCGCGGCGAGGTTGTAGACCTCGTCGGGCTGGCATTTCCGTATCGCCGCGACCAGCGAGCGCTGGTCGAGCAGATCACCGCTGTGGAGGGTGATCCGGTCGCGGATCCCGGCCAGGCGGCCGTGGTTCTCGCTGGAGAGCCGCCGCACGAGCCCGTGCACCTCGTAGCCCTTTTCAAGCAGCAGCTCGGCCAGGTAGCTGCCGTCCTGACCGGTTATGCCCGTGATTAGTCCCCGCCGCCTCAACAGAATTGGACCGTACCCATCCTGTCAGAGGGATTCATGGGGATTTGCGCAAATTGGCCGATTGTTGGTCCCCTGGCGCGAGGTCTGCCCGCACCATCAGACGGACCAGATCCTCGAATCCGGTCCGGGGAGCCCACCCCAGCCACTCCCTCGCCTTACCGGGGTCGGCGAGGGCGAAATCGTCGGTCTCGGGGCGAGAGGGATCGCGCTCGACGCGGACGTATCGCTCCGGGTCGAGCCCGAGCTCCGCGAAGGCCGTAGCGACGAGCTCGGCGACCGAGTGGGCGCGGCCGCTGCCGATCACGAAGTCGTCCGGCTCGTCCGCCTGCAGCATCAGCCAGGCCGCTTCCATGTACTCGGGGGCGTAGCCCCAGTCGCGGCGGGCGTCGAGGTTGCCGAGCGTCAGCTCCTCGGCGAGGCCGAGCTTGATCGCCGCCGCCCCGGCGCTGACCCGGCGGGTGACGAACCGCCGCGGCCGCCGTGGGCTCTCGTGGTTGAAGAGGATGCCCGAGCAGGCGAAGAGGTCGTGACGGCGGCGGTAGGCGCCGGTGAGGAGGTGCGCGTAGGCCTTTGCCGCCCCATAGGGAGAGCCGGGTTCCAGCGGCGTCGTCTCGTCCTGGGGGACGCCGCCCGACCCCCCGAAGATCTCGCTCGAGGAGGCCTGGAAGAAGCGGGCTTCGCAGCCGCTCGCGACGATCGCGTCGAGGAGCCGCAGCGGCCCCAGCGCGTTGCACTCGGCGCCGGCGACGGGCTGCTCCCAGGAGGCGGGGACGAAGCTGGCCGCCGCCAGGTTGTAGACCTCATGCGGCTCGGCAGCGCCGATCGCCTCCCGCACCGAGCGCTCGTCGGTGACGTCGCCCTCATGGAGCACCAGCCGCTCGGCGATGCCGGCGAGGTTGGGTCGATCCGGCGCGGGCCGGCGCCGCACCAGCCCGTGCACCTCGTAGCCCTTGTCCAGCAGCAGCTCGGCCAGGTAGCTGCCGTCCTGCCCGGTGATCCCGGTGATCAGCGCTCTTCTGGTCACGCGCGAGTGACCCTACCGCTGCGGCGGGAGAGACCCGCTCTGTCAGACGCTGCTTTCGCGAGTCCGCGTGAAATCGCCCATACGACGATTTCTTGCGGACTCGGTGAATTGCAGTGCGCTTGGTCCCTAGGACGCGGCGGCTTCGCGCCTGGTGGCGTCGTCGGCGGTCGGGTTCGTCTCGGGGCGGCGGACCTGGTAGTCGCCGCGGCTGAGGGTGTTCTCGAGCCAGACGTAGAGGACGATGAAGAGGTAGCGGCTGCCCATCTCTTTCATCGCCAGCTTCGCCTCGCCGCTGGTGCGGTTGGTCCAGGAGGTGGGGACGACCGCGAAGCTGTGGCCGCGGACGATCGCCTTCAGCGGCATCTCCACGGTGAGGTTGAAGTGTTTGGAGAGCAGCGGCTGGATGGTTTCGATGACCTCGCGCCGGTAGGCCTTGAAGGCGTTGGTGGTGTCGTTGTAGCGGTGGCGGAAGAGGACGCGGATGAACTGGTTGGCGAGGCGGTTGAAGACGTACTTGAGGCGCGGGTAGTCGTGGATCCGGGCGCCGGGCATGAACCGCGAGCCGAACGCGCAGTCCCATCCCTCCTCGAGCAGCCGGTGGTAGCGGACCAGGTCGTCGGGGTTGTCGGAGGCGTCGGCCATCACGATCGCCACCGCGTCGCCGTCGAAGACGTCGAGGCCGGCGCGGATCGCGTTGCCGAAGCCGCGTTCGAGGTGGGAGCGGTGGACGCGCACCCGCGGGTTGCGCTCGCCGATCGCCGCGACGACGGCTTCGGTCGAGTCTTCCGAGTCGTCGTTGACGACGATCACCTCGTAGTCGATCGCTTCCCGTTCCAGGGCGGCAACCACGCCTTCGACCGTCGCGCCGACCGACCCCTCCTCGTTCTGGGCGGGGATCACCACCGAGAGCTTCATTCCCTCTGCCATGAGGTGGCGACGCTACCGGAAGTCACAGAATTGCTGCGAAGTCGCGCGCGAGAATTTCGTTTCTGCGCGCATCTCGTCGCAGCCAAAACATTACGCTAGTATCCATGGCGGTGATGATGCCCAGGGAACCCAGAGAGAAGTGGACCGACGAGCGGCTCGACGACCTCACCAAGAAGGTCGACGACGGCTTCGCGGACACGAAGGATGCGATCGCGAAAACGAAAGCCGAGATCGCCGACACGAAAGCGGAGATGCGAGAAGGCTTCGCTCGCGTGGATGGCGAGATCAAGGACCTGCGGCGCGAGATGCATGCCGGGTTCGACAAGGTCGACGCGCGTTTCGAAGCCCTGAACCGGACCCTGATCGGCGGCCTTTTCGTAGTGGTTGCCGCGATGATCGGCAGCAACGCCTTCTGACGACGCCTCAGGCCGCGGCGCCGACCCAGCGCTCGAGGTTCTGCTCGTACATCTCCTGGAGGATGTCGTCGACGTCGTAGCGCAGCTCCCAGTCCGGGTAGTCGGCTTTGAACGGCGCCAGGTCGGAGATCCACCAGCGGTGGTCGCCGATCCGCGGCTCCTCGCCCATCTCCCACTGCAGCTCGCGCCCGGCGATCCGCTCGCAGGCGTCGATCGCCTCCAGCATCGAGCAGTTGCTGAAGCGGCCGCCGCCGATGTTGTAGACGGCGGCGGGGCGCGGGGCCTTGCGGTAGGCGTCGAAGGCGGCGATCAGGTCGGCGCTGTGGATGTTGTCGCGGACCTGCTTGCCTTCGTACCCGAAGACGGTGTAGGGCGTGCCGGTGACGGTGCACTTCATCAGGTAGGCGAGGAAGCCGTGCAGCTTCGCGCCGGCGTGCTGGGGGCCGGTCAGGCAGCCGCCGCGGAAGGCGACCGTGGGCATGTCGAAGTAGCGCCCGTACTCCTGGACCAGCAGGTCGGCCGCCGCCTTGGAGACGCCGAACAGCGAGTGGGTCGAGGAGTCGATCGACATCGAGATCGGCACCCCCTCGTAGTACTCGTGGTCCTCCGGCAGCTCCAGCCGTTTCTCGAGGCTCTGCAGCGGCAGGCGGTTCGGCGTGTCGCCGTAGACCTTGTTGGTCGAGCAGAAGACGAAGGGCGCGTCGGGACAGTGGGCGCGCGCCGCCTCGAGCAGGTTGAGGGTGCCGTTGGCGTTGACGCCGAAGTCGGTCTGCGGCTCGCTCGCGGCCCAGTCGTGGGAGGGCTGGGCGGCGGTGTGGACGACCAGCTCGATCTTGCCGGAGTGGTCGCGGAAGATCCGCTCGATCGTCTCCGCGTCGCGGATGTCGGCGTTCTCCCAGCGGAACTCCGAGGGGTAGGCCTCGACCAGGCGCTCGGTCACGTGGGAGGTCGAGGACTCGGGGCCGAAGAAGCGGGCCCGCATGTCGTTCTCGATCCCGACCACGTCGAAACCCTGGGAGACGAAATGGTCGACGGCCTCGGAGCCGATCAGGCCCCCCGCCCCGGTGATGATCGCGACCGGCATTTTCGGTGGCTACTCCCTTCCCGCCGCTGAGGCGTCGATGGTGAGGGCCTGGGCGATCCGCTCCTCGTCGGCGGCTATCCACTCGTGGATGTCGGCCAGCACCTGCTCGGCGCTGCGCCGCGGCCGCCACTCGTCCAGGCCAAAGAGTCTCGTGCAGTCAGACAGGTATATCGGCACGTCACCCTGACGCGTTTCCTCAACCGGCTCGATTGAAACCTCGTTGCCGGTCAGGCGCCGGCAGATCTCGGTCGTCTCGCGCAGCGAGAGGCTGCACTCCCTGCCGCCGCCGACGTTGACGGTGCGCCCGTCCCACTCCCCGGGCGCGAGCAGCTGCCGCTCGACCAGGTCGACGAGGTCCTCGACGTGGAGGAGGTCGCGCACCTGCTTGCCATGCCCCCCGAACCCGATGTACTTGAGCGGGTTGCGGAAGTGGTGGGCGAGCATCCAGTGGGTGAAGACCCCCTGGTCGACCTTGCCCATCTGCCAGGGGCCGGCGATGACGCCGCAGCGGTCGATCACCGCCGGGACGCCGAGGCCCTCCCGGTACTCCTCGATCAGCATCTCGGCCGCCAGCTTGGTGGCGCCGTAGAGGGTGCGGGCTCCCTCGAGCGGGAAGTTCTCGGAGATCCCGGCCGGGGAGACGCCCCGGACCTCCTGGGCGGGGGCGATCTCGAAGCGGGTCTCCCCCTCCTGCAGGTTCAGCTCCACCTGCGGCGCCACCGGGTAGACGCGGCTCGTGGACAGGAAGACCATGAAGGCGCCGTCGCGGCGGGCCAGCTCGAGGCAGTTGTAGGCGCCGGTGAGGTTGGTGTGGACGAGGTAGCCGGTGTCGCCGTCGACCCCGCTCATCACCGACGGCTCGGCCGAGCACTCGATCAGGGCGGTCAGCCCCGGCACCGCCGCCAGGTCCTCCGGCTCGCGCACGTCGCCCTTGACGAACTCGACGCCCGCCTCCTCCAGCCGCGGCAGGTTCAGTTCCGAGCCGCGCCGGTAGAGGTTGTCGAACGCGACGACCTCCCAGTCGGGGTGCCTGGTGGCGAGGGAAACGGCGAGGTTGGAGCCGACGAAGCCGGCCCCGCCGGTGATCAGAAGCCGGTTCAAGGCTGGCGAAGCTATCAACTCCCGATCTAGGATCTGCAGCGTTGATCGAGTTCGTCCCGGCCCCGGAGCGCCCGAGCTCTCCCCGACAGGAGGTCCATGTCTGGCGCACGGACCTGGACGCGCCAGGGTGGCCGAGCGCCAGCGGCCTTCCCGCCGACGAGCGGGCCCGGGCGAACCGGTTCCTCAGCACCGAGGCGCGGCTGCGCTGGGTCGCCGCCCGCTGGGCTCTGCGCGGGGTGCTGAGCCGCTACCTGGACCTCGAGCCGACCGAGATCGAGCTGGCGCGGGGAGAGCACGGCAAGCCGCGGCTGGCGGAGGACGGCGGGCGCCTCGAGTTCAACCTCAGCCATTCGGGCCCGGCGGCGCTC
>DASUQZ010000262.1:0-9010 GCA_036280335.1 Solirubrobacterales bacterium | reverse complement strand
AGCTCCTCGCAGGGCCTGGCGCCCACGTATCCGACGATGCCGCACATGAAGGCGAGTAAGGGTAGAGGGCCGGGCCGCCGGGGCGGCTAGGCCAGCTCCGCGCGAACCAGCCCGGCCAGCCGCTCGGCGACGGCGTCGGCTTCCTCGGCGGTGGGCGCCTCGACCATCACCCGCACCAGCGGCTCGGTTCCCGAGGGCCGCAGCAGGACCCGCCCCCGGCCCTCCAGCGCCTCGCCCTCGCGCTCGACCGCCTCCCAGACCGCCGTCGCGCCCTGGATCGCCTCGCGGTCGGCGACCTCGACGTTGACGAGGGTCTGGGGCAGCTTGCGCATCGGCACCGCCTCCTCGAGGCGCGCGCCGTCGAGCTCGCGCATCGTCATCAGCGCGGCGGCGATGCCGTCGCCGGTGGAGACGAAGTCGGAGGCGATGATGTGCCCCGACTGCTCGCCGCCGAGCTTCCAGCCCCGCCGCAGCATCTCGTCGATCACGTAGCGGTCCCCCACCTGGGTGACCGCGACCTCGATCCCCGCCTCCTCCATGGCCCGGTGGAAGCCGAAGTTGCTCATCACGGTGACGACCACTCCCCCCGCGAGCTCCCCCCGCGCGGCCATCCCACGCGCCGTGAGGGCGATCAGCTCGTCGCCGTCGTGGACGCGGCCGGAGCCGTCGACGGCGAGCACCCGGTCGCCGTCGCCGTCGAAGGCGAAGCCGATCTCGGCCTCGGAGGCGGCAACCCGCTCGGCCAGACGCTCCATATGGGTCGAGCCGCAGCCGTCGTTGATGTTGCGGCCGTCGGGCTCGGCACCGATCGTCTCGACCTCGGCACCGAGGCGCTCGAAGATCGCCGGGGCGGCGCGGTAGGTGGCGCCGTGGGCGCAGTCGAGGACCACGCGCCGGCCGGAAAGGTCGAGCCGGAAGGCGGCCTCCAGCTCGCGCAGGTAGTCCTCGAGGCCGCCGTTCAGCTCGCTCACCCGGCCGGAGCGCTCCGCGGCCGGCGCCGCCTCGATCAGCGACTCGATCCGCGCCTCGACCTCGTCGGGGAGCTTGGTGCCGCCGGCGTTGAAGAACTTGATGCCGTTGTCGTGGAAGGGGTTGTGGGAGGCCGAGACGACCGCGGCCAGGTCGAGGCCGAGGCGCTTGACGAGGATCGCCGCCGCGGGCGTCGGCAGCACCCCGGCGAGCAGCGCGTCGCCTCCGGCCGCGGCGACGCCGGCCGCCAGCGCGGCCTCCAGCATCGGACCCGACTCGCGGGTGTCGCGGACGATCAGGACCTGCGGCCGCTCGGCCTCGAGCGTCGCGGTCGTCGCCCTGCCCAGCGCCGTCGCCAGCTCGGCGCTGAGGAAGGTGCCGGCCTCCCCTCGGACCCCGTCGGTTCCGAAGAGCTTGCGCGCGGTCGTCACCCCGCTCCCGTCAGCGCTTGCTGAACTGCGGCCGCTTGCGGGCCTTCTTCAGGCCGGCCTTGCGGCGCTCCTTGACGCGGGCGTCGCGGGTCAGGAAGCCACGCCGCTTGAGGTCGCCCCGCAGCTCGGAGTCGATCTCGGTCAGGGCGCGGGCGACGCCGTGGCGAACCGCCCCGGCCTGGCCGCTGATGCCGCCGCCGTGGACGCGGACGCGGACGTCGACGTTGCCCTCGTACCCGGAGACGGTGAGCGGCTGCTTGACCATCGTCTGGTGCAGGGGCCGCGGGAAGAACTCCTCGAGGTCGCGCTTGTTGATTTCGATCTTGCCGTTGCCGGGAAGGATCGTGACGCGGGCGATCGAGCTCTTGCGCTTGCCGGTGGCGAGGAAGCGGGCGCCTTTCTCCATCTTCGCCGGGGCGCGGCTCGCGGCCGCGGCGTCGGTTTCCTCGGCGGCGGCCAGCTCGGCTTCGCGACGGGCTTTCTCTTCTTCCTCGGCTTCCAGCCGGGCGCGCTCCTCGGCGCTCAGCTCCGGCTGCTCGGGCTCGACCAGGATCGGCTCCAGGTCCGCCCCCGGAATCACGTCCTTCTTCTTCTCCTTCGGCTCCTCAGCCTCTTCAACGGGCTGATCTGCCTCCGGGGAAGTGACCTCCTCGGCGACGGGCTCCTCAGCGACCTCAGGCGCCTGACCCTCGGTCGTCTCGTCGTTCTGCTCGGGCGTTCTCTCGTCGTCCATCAAGTCAGTTCGTCTCCATCGGTTTGGGCTGCTGCGCCGCATGCGGGTGGTCCGGCCCGGCGTAGACCTTCAGCTTGGTCAGCTGCTGACGGGCGAGGCGGTTGCGCGGCAGCATCCCCTTCACGGCCTTGCGGATCACTTCCTCGGGCTTTCGCTCGAGCATCTCGCCGAGCGTCCGGGACTTGATCCCGCCGGGGTAGCCGCTGTGCCGGTAGTAGGTCTTCTGCGCCAGCTTGTCGCCGGTGACGCGGATCTTCTCCGCGTTGACGACGACGACGAAGTCGCCGGTGTCGACGTGCGGCGTGTACTCGGGCTTGCGCTTGCCGCGCAGCGTGTCCGCAATCTGCGTTGCAAGACGGCCCAGGGTCTTCCCCTCGGCGTCGACGACGTACCAGTCGCGCTGGCGGTTGGCTGGAGTGGCTACAAAGGTCTTCATCGCGCAAAAACCGCGCGGTCTTCCCACGCGGCCGGGGCATGATAGCCGCATCGCGGTGTATGCTGCCGCGCGAGCAAATAGCCGAATCCCAGGCGGGCCACCGTCCGGGAGCGGAGGAACCGAAGAGGCCTTGCAGGTCTCAGGGGCGAATCGGACGAAAGTCGTCCGTAGCGCGACTCTTTCAGCGCGAGCCCGTCAGCTAACTCCGCAGGCGATGGAAAGAGAGGCTTAGCGGTTGAACAGCAAAGGGTTCGTCCGGCCAGGACCGGCCGGCCAGATATTCGCAGTAGCCGCGATCGCGCTGCTGGCGTGCTTCGCCTGCACCGCCTCGGCAGCGACCACCGGCGGCGCCGGGACGCCTGGCGCAGCCCCGCCGAAGGGAAGCCCGTCGGGGGCCCCCTCCGCCACCCCCAGCAGCGGCGCCCTGACCCTCGTCTCCGCGCAGACGACCCCTCGCAAGACCTTCTACTTCGGCTTCCGCTACCCCCGCCTCAGCTACACGATCGGCAGCAGCCAGCCCCTCAACGACCTGAAGATCGACGTCGTCAACGCGGCCGGCGAAGTCGTCAAGACCTTCTACCGCGAGGACGTCGCCCCTGAAGTCGCCAACAGCATCCGCTGGGACGGCACCACCAACGAACGCCGCCCCGCCCGCAACGGCCGCTACAGCTTCAGGATCAGCTCGCAGGCGCCGACCGCCCCGGCGGCCCGCAAGGCGACCACCTCCACCACCCTCAGCCTCGCCTTTGCCTTCTACGGCTACGCCTTCCCGGTGCTCGGCAGGCACGACTTCGGCTCCAGCGGCTCGATCTTCGGCGCCGGCCGCTCCGGCCACACCCACCAGGGCCAGGACGTGATGGCCGCTTGCGGCACGCCACTGGTCGCCGCCCGCGGCGGCAAGGTCCAGATGTCGACCTGGGACGACGCGGCCGGCAACTACGTCGTCATCGACGGCAAGGGCACCAAGTACGACTTCATGTACGCCCACATGGCCGAACCTTCGCCGCTGAAAGAGGGGCAGACTGTCCGGACCGGCCAGCCGATCGGCGTCGTCGGCACGACCGGCTCCTCCAGCGGCTGCCACCTGCACTTCGAGATGTGGGGCGCCCCCGGCTGGTACGAGGGCGGCTCCCCCTTCGATCCCCTTCCGTACCTCCTGAAGTGGGACAAGTACAGCTGAGCTCCAGCTAGCAAGTCTCAGCAAACAGCGGGACCTCCTCATAGCGGAACCGGCGTGTTCTGGATAGATCCGCCTGAATGCTTTATACGTATGGAGCGGTTGACGAACAATCGCGTATTGGCCCCCTCTCCCCAGGAGTCGACCCCATGCAGGAGAACCGACCAGAGCCGATCGACCAGCGGCTCGTAAAAGCATTGGCCCACCCGGTGCGGATCCAGATCCTCGAAATCCTCTCTGAGCGGGTGGCAAGCCCGAACATGATCGCGACCGAGCTCGAAACAGGCTTGAGCCATGTCGCCTACCACACGCGTGCTCTCGATCGCTGCGGTTGCCTGCAGCTCGTCCAGACGGCGCAGCGACGCGGCGCCACCGAGCACTTCTACAAGGCCCGGCCGCGAGCCTTCATCGGCGACCAGACCTGGCGCAGCGTCCCGCAGTCGATCCGCGGCGCCGTCTCCGCCGCCTCGCTGCAGACCTTCATGGACAAGGCGATCGCCGCGCTGGAGGCGGGGACGATGGACGACCGCGAAGACACCACCTTCAGCTGGATGCCGCTCCACCTCGACGAGCAGGGCTGGCGCGAGGTGACGGAGATCCTGCGCGGCGCGACGAATCGGGTCGTGAAGGCGCAGGAGGAGAGCAACCGGCGAGCCCAGGGGCGTGGATCCGGCGAGCGGACGATCCCGGCGGTCGTGGCCCTGGCGCTCTTCGAAACCGGCGCGGCCCCGCCCCCCGACGGCCCCGGCTAGGCCCCGCTCACTCCCACTCGATAGTCGCCGGCGGCTTCGAGGAGATGTCGAGGGCGACGCGGTTGACGTCGCGGATCTCGTTGATGATCCGGTTGGAGACGCGCTCGAGCAGGTCGTAGGGAAGCCGGGCCCAGTCGGCGGTCATCGCGTCCTCGGAGGTGACCGCGCGGATCACGATCGGATAGGCATAGGTCCGCCCGTCGCCCTGGACCCCGACCGACCGCACCACCGGCAGCACGCAGAACGACTGCCAGAGCTGGCGGTAGAGCTCGGCGGAGCGGATCTCCTCCTGCAGGATCGCGTCGGCGGCGCGGAGGATGTCGAGCCGCTCTTTGGTCACCTCGCCGCCGACGATTCGGATTCCCAGACCAGGTCCCGGGAACGGCTGCCGCCAGACCATCCGCTCCGGCAGCCCCAGCTCGACGCCCACCGCCCGCACCTCGTCCTTGAAGAGCATCCGCAGCGGCTCGACCAGCTCGAACTGGAGGTCCTCGGGAAGGCCGCCGACGTTGTGGTGGGACTTGATCGTCGCCGCGTGGTCGGAGCCGCCGGACTCGATCACGTCGGAGTAGAGCGTGCCCTGGACGAGGTAGCTGACGTCCTCCAGCCTCGCCGCCTCCTCCTCGAAGACGCGGATGAACTCGGTGCCGATGATCTTGCGCTTGCGCTCCGGGTCGTCGACCCCGGCCAGCTTCTCCAGGAAGCGCTCTTCGGCGTCGACGTGGACGAGCGGGATGCCGAACTGGCTGAAGGCCTCGACCACCTGCTCGGCCTCGTTCATCCGCATCAGGCCGTGGTCGACGAAGACGCAGGTCAGCTGGTCGCCGACGGCTTTGTGGACGAGCAGGGCCGCCACCGAGGAGTCGACGCCGCCCGAGAGTCCGCAGATCACCTTCCCCTCGCCGACCTGGGCCCGGATCTTCTCCACCTGCTCGGCGATCACCGACTGCGGCGACCACTGCTCGGTGCAGCCGGCGACGTCGCGCAGGAAGCGGGTGAGGATCTCGGTCCCGTAGGGCGTGTGGACGACCTCGGGGTGGAACTGGATCCCGTAGAGCCCGCGGTCGGGGAGCTCGTAGGCCGCGACCGGCGAGCTGGGGCTCGAGGCCAGGGCGGTGAATCCCTCCGGGGCCTCGAACACCGCGTCGCGGTGGCTCATCCAGCAGCTCTGCTCCTCGGGCAGGCCGCCGAGCAGCCGGCCGCCGCCCTCGCGCAGGACCAGCTCGGTGCGACCGAACTCGCCCGTCTCCGCCGACTCGACCCTGCCGCCGAGAGCAAGCGCCATCGCCTGCATCCCGTAACAGATGCCCAGCATCGGGACGTCGAGATCCAGCAGCTGCGTCGGGAACCTGGGCGCTTCCGGGTCGTAGACCGAGGCCGGTCCGCCCGAGAGGACGATCGCCTTCGGCTTGCGCTCGCGGATCTTCTCCAGCGACGTGTTCGCCGGCAGCATCTCCGCGAACACGCCGCATTCGCGAATCCGCCGCGCGATCAGCTGCGAGTACTGGCCCCCGAAGTCGAGGACCAGTACCTCCTCCACAGCCCGCGCGTCGTCAGCCGGCAGGGCCGGGACGGGCGCGAGCTGCTGGGCGTCAGTCATCCGAGACGGCTACTCCCGTCGAAACAGCGGCGCGCCCGTTCGAGCCCATGCCCACCGACTGCTCGTTCTGGAGCTTCTTGCCCTCGCTCATCAGCGCCGGCGCGACCATCACCTCGGCCCGCTGGAAGGAGCGGATGTCCTCGTAGCCGCAGGTGGCCATCGAGGTTTTCAGCGCCCCCATCAGGTTGAAGGTGCCGTCGTTCTCCTTGGCGGGGCCGAGGAGGATCTCCTCCAGCGTCCCGTCCTGCTTGGTCGAGACGCGGGTACCGCGCGGCAGCGAGGGGTGGAAGGTCGCCATTCCCCAGTGGAAGCCGCGTCCGGGCGCCTCTTTGGCCCGGGCCAGCGGCGAGCCGATCATCACCGAGTCGGCGCCGCAGGCGATCGCCTTGGAGACGTCGCCGCCGGTGCGCATGCCGCCGTCGGCGATCACGTTGACGTACTCGCCGGTCTCGAGCATGTGCTGGGCGCGGGCCGCCGCGACGTCGGCGATCGCCGTCGCCTGCGGGACGCCGATCCCGAGCACGCCGCGGGTGGTGCAGGCGGCGCCGGGGCCGACGCCGACGAGGACGCCGACGGCGCCGGTCCGCATCAGGTGCAGCCCGGTCGAGTAGGAGGCGCAGCCGCCGACCACCGTCGGCACCGGGACCTCGGCGATGAACTCCTTCAGGTTGAGCGGCTCGACGGTGGTCGAGACGTGTTCGGCCGAGATCACCGTCCCCTGGATGACGAGGATGTCGAGGCCGGCCTCGACCGCCACCTCGTAGTACTCGCGCACTTTCTGGGGAGTCAGCGAGCCGCAGGCGACCGCGCCGCGGGACTTGATCTCCTCGACCTGCTTGGCGATCAGCTCCGCCTTGACCGGCTCGGTGTAGATCTGCTGCATCAGCCGCGTCGCTTCGTGCTTGGGAGCGGCGGCGATCGCCTCCAGCTTCTCCTCGGCATTCTCGAAGCGGGACCAGATCCCCTCCAGGTTCAGGACCCCGAGGCCGCCGAGCTCGTTGACGAGCACGGCCGTGTCGGGGCTGACCACCCCGTCCATAGCCGAGGCGACGAGCGGCAGCTCGAACCGGTAGGGACCGAGGCTCCAGCTGATGTCGATGTCGTCGGGATCGCGCGTCCGGCGGGAAGGAACGATCGCGATGTCGTCGAATCCGTAAGCGCGGCGCCCCTTCTTGCCGCGGCCGATTTCGATTTCCAAGTTAGTCCTCCAAGGCGTGGCGTTGAATAAGCCAGCCTACACTTCCGCGGGGACCTCCAAATCGTGCACGGAGACCTCGCCCAGCAGGCGCTCGACCTGATTGCGGTCGACGGTGCCGGCGCCGAAGTGCTGCGTCGACTCCGCTCCGCAGGCCACGCCGTAGGCGAGGCACTCCTCCGCGGAGCGGCCGTCGTAGCGGGCGGCGACGTAGCCGGCGAGGAAGGCGTCGCCCGAGCCGACCGTCGAGACCGGGTCGAGCGCCTCGGTGTGGACTTCCAGCAGCCTCCGGGAAGACCCCTCCCCCACCGTCGCCAGGCAGCCCTCCGGGCGGGTGATCGCAGCCTCCGTCGCTCCGAGCTTGAGCAGCTCCAGCAGCCCGTGCGCGAGGTCTTTGCGGTCGGCGAACTCCTGCCCGACCAGCTCCTCGGCCTCGCGCTCGTTGGGCGTGATCATCGCCGCTCCCGCCCGGACACCCGCCAGCATCGCCTCCCCCTCGGCGTCGAGCACGACGGGGACGCCGCGGCGGCTCAGGTCCGACACGAGGCGCGCGTAGACGTCGTCTCCCGCTCCGGGCGGGACCGAGCCGGCGAGGACGCAGAGCCTCGCCCCTCCCGCCAGGTAGGCGATGCGGTCGAAGAGCCTCTGCACCTCCTCGGGGCTGACGGCGGGTCCGCGCTCGTTGATCTCCGTCTGCTCGCCGGAGGTGGGATCGATCACGGCGAGGTTGATCCGGGTCTCGGCGGCGATGCGTATGAAGTCGGTCAGCACCGACTCCTCCCCCAGCTGTTCGAGCACCCGCGTCCCGGTCGGGCCGCCGACGAAGCCGGAGGCGATCACCGGCCGGCCCAGCAGGCTCAGCGCCCGGGCCACGTTGACCCCCTTGCCGCCGGCCACGGTGCGGCTCTCCACGGCCCGGTGGCGCCGCCCGAGCCGGAAGTTCGGCACCGCGACGGTGCGGTCTATCGCCGCGTTCAAGGTCACCGTGAGGATCACTTTGGCTTCACCCGATTCAGCTCCTGACTTCGTTTCTGCGGGCCAGCCGGCGCAGCAGGATTACCGCGATCATGAGTATCACGAACGCTGCCAGCGCGATAGGTATCGAGTTGTCAGCGACGAGGGTGCGGGCGCGGTCGAAGGCGCCGGCCTCCGGCACCGCGCGGCCGGCGCGGAGAGGGACGCTGCCGACCCGCCTGCCGTCGACGAAGACGGTCGCGCGGCCGAGCGCCGCGCCGCGCCTGATCGGCCCCTCGACCTCCTCGGGGGCGCTCACCCGCAGGTCCAGCCGCTGGTCGCGGCGGAGGCCCACCTGCACGGAGCGTTCCGCCCGCAGCGGCAGCCGGCCTCCCGAATAGCGGATTTCCGGCTCTGCCAGGGCTTTCCCGGCGCGGATCGGCAGCCGGCGCTGGTACTGGGAGAAGCCGTATTCGAGCAGCTCCAGGCTGCTGGCGAAGCGGGCTTCTTCGCTCGGCTCCCCGAGCGTCACGGAGACCAGGCTGACCCCGTCCCGCTCGCCGGAGGCGACGAGGACGTAGCCGGCGTCGAAGGTGTGGCCGGTCTTCACGCCGGTGACCCAGGGGGCGGTCGCCAGCAGGTCGTTGCTGTTCTCGATCCGCCGCGGCGGATCGAGGCTGCGCAGCAGGGTGGTGGGCGAGTCGACGATCTTCGCGAAGGCGGGATCCCGCAGCAGCCGCCGGGTCAGCGTCGCCAGGTCGGC
>DASUQZ010000261.1:0-10414 GCA_036280335.1 Solirubrobacterales bacterium | reverse complement strand
GCGGATCACGTCGACGGCGCGCTCGGCGATCTGGATCGGGGCGGCAACCGCGTCGGCGATCCCGCGCGCGACCAGCTCGGTCGTGCCCGGTTCCGGCTGCGGGATCCAGTCGTCCTCCAGCTCGAGCGGCTTGGCGTCGCGCTCGAGGTCGAAGAGGACGGTGCCGATGTCGACGCCGGAGATCCCGTCGACCATCGCGTGATGGGTCTTGGTGATGATCGCGAAGCGGTTGTGTTCGAGGTTCTGCACCAGCCACATCTCCCAGAGCGGCTTCGAGCGGTCGAGCTGCTGGGAGAAGATCCGCCCCATCAGCTTTTTCAGCTGCTCCTCGCCGCCCGGATCGGGCAGCGCAGTGTGGCGGATGTGGTACGTGAGGTTGAAATTGACGTCGTCGGCCCAGAGCGGGCGGCCCGCCTCCAGCGGCGGCACCACGAGCTTCTGCCGGAAGCGCGGGACCAGCGGCAGGCGGCCGCGGACGTGCTCGACCAGGTCGACGTATTTCGGCGGCGGCCCCTCGAAGATCAGGATCGCCCCGATGTGCATGTGGCTGCTCGAGCTCTCGTTGGTCAGGAACGAGGCGTCAACGGCGGTGAGACGGTCCAGGTGGCCTCCGGAGGTTGCCATCCAGCAAGGCTACTCAGGCCGCAGTTTGCGGGCTTCGCCGCCCGGTTGTCCGCAATCTCTCCACCGTGTCTGAGGTTTCCCGCCACCTCTGGGGGCCAAACTCCGCCACGTGTCTGAGCAAAGGGGGTCCATTCCACTCGCAAGCTCAGACACGTCCCCCGGTACCCTGGGGGGCATGGCTGCCACCGCCACCGCCCCGAAGCGGGTGCTGCTCGCCGCGCCGCGCGGCTACTGCGCCGGCGTCGACCGGGCCGTGCAGACGGTCGAGCGCGCGCTCGAGCTCCACGGCGCCCCCGTCTACGTCCGCAAGGAGATCGTCCACAACAAGCACGTGGTCGAGGAGCTGGCGAAGCGCGGCGCGATCTTCGTCGAGGAGGAGAACGAAGTGCCGGAGGGCGCGATGGTCGTCTTCTCCGCCCACGGCGTCGCCCCCAGCGTCCACGAGAACGCCGCCGCCCGCAACCTGCGGACGATCGACGCCACCTGCCCGCTGGTGACCAAGGTCCACGTCTCCGCCCGCCGCTTCGCCGCCCAGGGCTACACGATCATCATGATCGGCCACGAGGGCCACGAGGAGGTCGAAGGGACCACCGGCGAGGCGCCCGACAGCATCGTCCTGATCGAAACCGCCGACGAAGTCGAGAGCCTCGAGGTCCCCGACCCGCAGAAAGTCGCCTTCATCACCCAGACGACCCTCTCGGTCGACGAGACCGCCGAGGTGATCGCCGCCCTGCGCGCCAAGTTCCCCGGCATCGTCAGCAGCAAGTCAGACGACATCTGTTACGCGATGACCAACCGGCAGATCGCCGTCAAGCAGCTGGCCCGCGAGTGCGACCTCGTGCTCGTGATCGGCTCGACCAACTCCTCCAACTCCAACCGCCTCGTCGAGGTGGCCCGCGAACACGGCGCCGCTTCCCACCTGATCGACAACCACTCCCAGGTGCAGGAGGAGTGGCTGGAGGGCGTGGAGACGGTCGGCATCACCTCCGGCGCCTCCGCCCCCGAGGAGCTGGTCGAAAGCCTCGTCTCCTTCTTCCGCGAGCGCGGCGCCGACGACGTCTCCGAGCTGCGGACCGTCCACGAGGACGTCCGCTTCATGCTCCCGAAGGAGATCCGCGAAGAGGTCGCCGCGCGGGGCTGAAGTCAGCGTTCGCTGAATTTAGCCCCCTATAGAGGGACAAATTCAGCGCGCGCTGAATTACTCGTACGGCGCGTAGCGGTTGTGCAGCATCAGGTCGTTGCCGTCGGGGTCGGTGAACAGCGCCATGTGGCAGACGCCGGTGTCGAGGATGTCGCCGCTGAACTCGACGCCTTTGGATTCCAGCTCCTCCCGGGCCGCTTTGACGTCGTCGACGTGCAGCGCCGGGTGGGCGTTTTTCTGCGGCGCGAACGGCATGCCGAGTTTGGCCGGTTCCCAGATGCCGAAGCAGGTGTCGCCGGCCCAGAACTCGTAGTCGCTGTTCTCGTCGGGGCGCAGGCCGAGGGTCTCGACGTAGAACTTGCGGGTGCGATCGGCATCGGTGGACGGGACGCCGATGAAGTCGGTCTTGGTGATCATCGATTCCTCCTTGGGGTGGACTGGTGAGGGGCCGAGAGATCAGGGTACGCCTGGCGCGAAGCTGATCGACCAGATCTTGATGCCGGGTGCCGGTCGGAGGACGAGGTTGTGTGCCTCGTGGCGCGGGTGCTCGGCGATGGGGCGGAGGCCTGGCACCGGATCGGAGGGCAGCGTCCGCCACTCCCCGTCGATCTCGACCTCGATCTCGCCCTCGCCCTCGACGGTCGCGAAGGCGCCGCCGGCCTGGTAGTCGAGGGCCAGGTCCTCGCCGTCCTCACCCGCGACCCAGGGCCGTTCCCAGGACCCGCCCGGGAAGTGCTCGGGGGTGGGAGCCATGACCCGCACGCCGGGACCGTCGGTGGCGCGCAGCGGCGCCATCGGCTCCGGCAGCTCCTGCAGTGCGTCGATCTCCCGCAGCTCGCCCTGGATCGCTTCCTCGGTGGCGCGGTATTCGCCCTCGCCGAAGTGGACCCAGGCCAGGGAGCCGCCGCGGCTCCAGAGGAAGAGGCTGGGCCACCCCTCGCAGCCGTAGGCGCGCCAGAGCTCGTGCTCGGCGTCGATCGCGACCGGGAACCCGACCCCGAGCCGCTCCAGGCCGGCAGCGACCCGCTCCGGCTCGGCGGCGAACGGGAAGCGCGGCGCCTGCACTGCGATCGTGCTGAGCCCCGCCTCGCGGTAGCGCCGGTCCCACTCGGCCAGGTAGGGGAGCGTGCGGACGCTGTTCAGCTGCGCGTATTCGACGAAGTGGACGAGCGCGGGCCCGCCGGCGGTCAACGCCGGCATCGACTCCGGTTCGGTGCCGACCCAGGCGAGGCCCCTCGGCAGGTCGGGGGAGGGGATGTTGTCGCTTCCAGGCCGCACGAGGGCGGACGTTATCCTGGCTGGGATGGTCGAGCTCCTCACCTTCCTGCTTCCGGCGCTCCCCCTGCTGGGGCTGCTGGCGGCGCTGCTGCTCGGCCGCTACCCCGGCTGCGAGGCGATCGTCCGCCTCTCCGAGCGGATCGCCGCCCGCCGGCTCCGCCTCGGCGGATCGAGCGGCCGCCCGGCGCGCCGCCGGCCGCGGTCCTTCGCCCCCGGCGGCGGGCTGCTCCTCGCCCTCTCGCTCTCCGGCCGCGCCCCGCCCGCCGCGGCCTAGAGCCGCTCGCGCGCACCCTCGGGTCTGGGTTCCCCCAGGCGCGGGCGTCTTCCCTATCGGTAGAGACGAGAAGAGAGGACTTGAAAGATGAGAAACGTGAAGATGCTTGTGGCGGCGATGCTCGTGCTGGTGGCGGCGAGCGCGCTGGTGGCCTGCGGCAGCGACGAGGAAACCTCGGCAGAGCTGGAAGAGATCGTCACCGGCGAAATGATCGCGCTTGCCGACGCCCCCCCTGCCTATGCCGAAGTGAGCGGAAAAGCCGAACTGGGCCGGGGAGAGAAGGGCACGACGGTGCGGCTCAGCGTCAGCGGTCTGGAGCCGAACACCGCCTACATCGCCCACCTCCACACCGGCGGCTGCGACCAGCCGGATCCCGGCGGCCCGCATTTCCAGTTCGAAAAGGGAGGCTCGGAGGAGCCCCCGAACGAGATCCACCTGGAGTTCACCTCCGACGCGAAGGGCAACGCCGAGGCGCAAACCCGGAGCAAGCGCGAAGTCCCGCCCGGAGAAGCCGGCGCGGTCGTCATCCACCTCGACGAGCCTCACGAGATGACCGGCTTCGGAAGCGAGCCCGAAGCCGAGACGATCTTCGTCCACGAAGGGATGGATCACTCGAAGGAAGGCCCCGCTCACGAAGCCGAGCCCCGGCACGCGCACAGCGACAAGATCGCCTGCGCCGAGCTCGAAGGCGCCCCCGAAGCCGGTAAGGGCGGGCCGACGGCCGAAACCGACGCTCCCACGATCGTCGTCCGCGGCGGTGAGCCGATCGGCGGCGTCGCCGAGCTCGAGGTCGGCGCCGGCGAAGACGTCCGCTTCCGGGTCTCCTCCGACCAGGAGGAAGAGATCCACGTCCACGGCTACGACCTCACCCAGACCGTGCCCGCCGGAGGGACCGTCGAATTCGACTTCCCGGCCGATCTCGAAGGCATCTACGAGGTCGAGATGGAGGAGCTCGGGATCCAGATCGCAGAGCTGCGGGTAAACCCGTGAGCTTCCTGCCGCTGGCGCACGCACTCGCCGCGAGGGAGGACCTGCCGGTCCCCGCCTGGCTCTTCGCCTGGGCGGCCTCGATCGTCCTGATCGCCTCCTTCTTCGCGCTGGCGGCAGGCTGGCGCAGCCCCCGCTTCGAGCAGGCGCGCCCGCGCCTGCTCGGGGCGGGGTTCTCCCGCGCCATCCTCTCCCTGCCGGTCCAGGTCCTCTGCGGCCTGATCGGGATCTTCCTCCTCGGGCTGGCGGTCTACGCCGGTCTGGAGGGGACCGCCGCCCCCGACCGCAACTTCGCGCTGACCTTCCTCTTCGTCACCGCCTGGCTCGGCTTCCCGGTCGTCTCCGCCGTCCTCGGCGACGTCTTCCGCCCCTTCAACCCCTGGCGAGCGGTCGGCCGCGCGGCGGGAGGCGCCTTCACGGCGATCGCCGGGCAGCGCCCGGCTCACCTGGCCTACCCGGAGCGGCTCGGCCGCTGGCCCGCCGCGATCGGCCTGCTCGCGGTGGTCTGGCTGGAGGTCGTCTACGGTGCCGGGGGCACCGGGCTGGAGCCGGACACCGTCGCCGTCGCCACCCTCGTCTACAGCGCCTACACGCTGGCGATGATGGGCCTCTTCGGGGTCGAGGAGTGGTGCGAGCGCGGCGAGATCTTCTCGGTCTACTTCGGGATGTTCGGCCGGCTGGGCCTCTTCGGCGTCCGCGACGGCCGGCTGGAGCGCCGCCGCCCGTTTTCCGCAGCGACCACCTGGGCCACGCTGCCCGGCTCGGCCGCGGTGGTGATCGCCTCGATCGCGACGACCAGCTACGACGGCGCCTCCGAGGGCGCCTTCGTGGACCCGATGGAAAGCGTCTACGAGTGGATCGTCGACCTCGGGGTGGGCCTGACGGCCGCCTCGCGTCTCACCGACACCCTGTTCATGCTCGCCTGCTTCGGCGGCGTTGCCCTCGTCTACGCGCTCGGCGTGCGCGGGATGAGGACGGTGCCCGGCGCGCCCTCGAAGGAGAAGCTGCGCGCCGGCTTCGCCCACAGCCTGATACCGATCGCCCTCGCCTACCTCGTCGCCCACTACTTCAGCCTCTTCGTCTTCCAGGAGCAGGCCCAGTTCACCTACCTGCTCTCCGACCCGCTCGGCACCGGCACCACCGACCTCTTCGGCACCGCCGACGGCGGCGTCGACTACTCGATCCTCAGCGCCAACGCGATCTGGTACGTCCAAGTCGGCGCTCTCCTCGTAGGACATGTCATCGGACTGATGCTCGCCCACGACCGCGCCCTCGTCTACTGGCCCGACTACCGCAAGGCCACCGCCTCCCAGTACTGGATGCTGGCGGTGATGGTCGCCTTCACCTGCTTCGGCCTCTACCTGCTTTCGGTCGCGAACGGGTAGGGGAGAGGAGACGATGCTCCCCCTAGCCCACGTCGGCCACTACGCCATCTGGGTCCTCTACGCGGTCCCCGTCCTGATCGTCGCCGCCGCGATCGTGCGCAGCATGATCGCCCAGCGGCGCTGGGAGGGCGACGAGGAGAGCGCGCCTGAGGAGCCCTAAAGGATCTCCGCGAGGCGCGTCTCCAGCGCCTCGGAGATGCTGTCGCGCACCGGGCCCTCGGCCAGCCGTTCGACCAGGGACTCCAGGAAGCCTTCGATGATCAGGGCTTTCGCGGTCTCGTCCTCGAGGCCGCGGGAGGTGAGGTAGAAGAGCTGCTCCTTGTCGACCTGGGCGATTGCGGCGGCGTGGGTGCAGCGGACGTCGTCGGCGAGGATCTCCAGGCCCGGGATCGCGTCGGCGTGGGCCTCGGGCGAGAGCAGCAGGTTGCGGCTCTCCTGGAAGGCGTCGGTCTGCTGGGCCCCCGGGTCGACCTTGATCATCCCCCGCCAGACGGCGGTGGCGCCGGCGGCGAGAACGCCGCGGAAGGCGAGATCGGAGTTGGTGTTCGGGGCGGCGTGCTCCTGCGTGGTGTCGTAGTCGAGGTGCTGCCCGGCGCCGCCGGCGTAGCCGCCGGTGACCCGCGCCTCGGAGCCCGGCCCGGCGAGGTTGGTCTCCATCCGCACCTTGCCGCGGGCGGAGCCGAAGCCGAGGGCGGTCCAGTCGAGGCGGCCGTCGCGCTGCACCTCGGCGCGCTGGGTGGCGAAGATCCACGCCTTCTCGGAGATGTCCTGGGTGTTGACGTAGCGCAGGGTCGCGTCCTGGCCGACCGCGAGCTCGACGACCGAGTTGAGGACCGCGTCGACGTCGTCAGTGGGCGAGGACCAGTGCTCCCAGACCTCGGCTTCGGCGCCGTCCTCGACCACGATCAGCGTCCGCCAGTTCACGGCGGCGCCCGCGGTGTCGACAGGCACCTCGATCTGGATCGGCTCGCTCACCTGGACGCCGCTCGGCACGTAGACGAGCACGCCATTGCGGGGGGCGGCTTCGTTGCGGGCGACAAACGGGTCGTCGCCCGGGACGAGGCTTCCCAGCCTGTCGACCAAGTCGGGGTGTGCATCGGTCGCCTCCGCGAGATCCAGCACCGTCGCTCCGCTGCCGCCCGCGATGACCGGTACCGCTGCCGCCGTCTCGTAGGCGTCGAGGTCGAGCGTCGAGATGTCGGTGAATTCCCAGCCCTTCGTCTTCTGGTCGGGCAGAGGCGGAAGAGTGGCGCTCATTGGCGAGGTCATGAAGGCTCCTGGCAAGGACGTGGATGGGGGGCAGTGCTTTGCACGACCCCCGGCCGCGGACGCAGTCCAGGGGTCTTCATGGGCCGCCAATCAGCCAATGGAGCCCTCCATTTGGAGCTCGATCAGCCGGTTCAGCTCGACCGCGTACTCCATCGGCAGCTCCTTGGTGACCGGCTCGATGAAGCCGTTGACGATCATCTTCGAGGCCTCCTCCTCGTCGAGCCCGCGGCTCTGCAGGTAGAAGAGCTGCTCGTCGCCGATTTTCGAGACGGTCGCCTCGTGGCCGATGTCGGCGTCGTTCTCGTCGATACGGATCGTCGGGTAGGTGTCCGAGCGCGAGTCCTCGTCGAGGAGCAGCGCGTCGCAGACGACCTTCGAGCGCGATTCCCGCGCCCCGTCGGCGACCTCGAGCAGGCCGCGGTAGGTCGAGCGGCCGCCGTCCTTGGAGATCGACTTGGAGAAGATCGAGGACGAGGTCTTCGGCGCCCCGTGGATGATCTTGCCGCCGGCGTCCTGGTGCTGGCCCTCGCCGGCGAAGGCGATCGAGAGGATCTCGCCGTGGGCTTCGGGGCCCAGCAGGTAGATCGACGGGTACTTCATCGTCAGTTTCGAGCCGAGGTTGCAGTCGACCCACTCGACCGTCGCCTTCTCCTGCGCGACCGCGCGCTTGGTGACGAGGTTGTAGACGTTCTGCGACCAGTTCTGGACCGTCGTGTAGCGGACCCGCGAGCTCGGTTTGGCGATGATCTCCACCACCGCCGAGTGCAGCGAGTCGCTGGAGTAGACCGGCGCGGTGCAGCCCTCGATGTAGTGGACGTCGGCGCCCTCCTCGCAGATGATCAGCGTCCGCTCGAACTGGCCCATGTTCTCGGTGTTGATCCGGAAGTAGGCCTGCAGCGGCATCTCCACCTTGACCCCGGCGGGGACGTAGACGAAGGAGCCGCCGGACCAGACGGCGCTGTTCAGCGCCGCCAGTTTGTTGTCGTTGGGCGGGATCACCGTCGCCCAGTACTCGCGCACCAGGTCCTCGTGCTCGCGCAGCGCGGTGTCCATGTCGGTGAAGATCACGCCCTGGGCCTCGAGCTTCTCGTTGACCTGGTGGTAGACGACCTCGGACTCGTACTGGGCGCCGACGCCGGCGAGGAATTTGCGCTCGGCCTCGGGGATCCCCAGTCGGTCGAAGGTGTTTTTGATGTCGTCGGGTACCTCGCTCCAGTCGCGGCTGTTCTTCTCCGAGGCGCGGACGAAGTAGTGGATGTCTTCGAAGTCGATCTGGTCGAGGTCGCCGCCCCATTTCGGGGTCGGGCGGCTTTCGAAGTGCTCCAGCGCCTTCAGCCGGAAGTCCCGCATCCACTGCGGCTCTTCCTTGAAGTCGGAGATCGTTTCCACGACCTCGCGGCTGAGGCCCTTGGGCGCTTTGTAGGCGTAACCCGTCTCCGGATCGTTGAAGCCGAACTTCTCTTTGTAGTCGGCGTTGATGCCGGCCAGCTCGCGTTTCTCGGCGAGCACCTCGGGCGTTGCCATGTCAGTTGACCTCCAAAGTGATGGTGTCGTCCTCGATCGCGACCGGGAACGTCTGCACGGGCTGGAAAGCGGGGAGCGTCTTCGGCCGGCCGCTGGCCAGGTCGAAGAGGGAGCCGTGGCGCGGGCACTCGACCGTGCAGGAGGCGGCGTCGAACTCCCCCTCGGCGAGCGGGCCGTTGTCGTGCGAGCAGCGGTCCTCGATCGCGTAGAGGGTGCCGTCGCAGTTGAAGACGCCGATCTTGGTGCCGTCGTGCTCGACCAGGCGCATCTCGCCGGGCGAAAGCTCGGCTGCCGGGCAGACGGGGATCTTGGTTCCTGCGGTGTCGGTCAAGAGGGTGGGTGCTCCAGTCGCCGCATTCGCGGCCTAGTGCGGATCGAGACTTAATCCTACTTCTACGGTCGGATTTTAGCGGGGCGCCTGGGCGGGCCTTCACGTCGGAGCGATGAGTTTGCCCTGCTGCTCTGGTCTTATCTACAGAACCCCACCGACGAAAGGATTCTGAGGATGAGCGAGAGGACCAGTTACGCACCCGGGACGCCCTGCTGGGTCGACCTGGCGACGCCTGACCTGGAGGCCGCCGAGGGCTTCTACGGGCCGCTGTTCGGCTGGGAGATCCCCGAGCTGCCGAACTCGGCCGAAATGGGCGGCTACCGGCGGGCGAAAAAGGGCGGCCGCGACGTCGCCGGGGCGATGCCGTTGATGCAGGAGGGCCAGCCGCCGGCCTGGAGCACCTACGTCTCGGTCGACGACGCCGACGCGATCAGCCGGGCGATCCAGGAAAACGGCGGCACGATGATCGCCGAGCCGATGGCCGTGGCCTCCTACGGTCGGCTGGCGATCTTCTCCGACCCCGAGGGCGCCTTCTTCGGGATCTGGGAGCCGGCCGACTTCGCCGGCGCCGAGCTGGTCAACGAGCCCGGGGCCTTCTCCTGGAGCGAGCTCGAGACCCGCGACCCCGCCGCGGCGAAGGAGTTCTACGGCCGCGTCTTCGGCTGGGAGTTCCAGGAGGAAGAGGCGCCAGGCGGGATGGCCTACAACGTCGCCTACGTCGGCGAGAACCGCGTCGCGGGCATGGCGGACATCGCCGGCCGGATGCCCGACGAGGTCCCGGCGCACTGGGCCTTCGCGGTGGTCAGGTTCGGCGAGGGAGTGGAGGTTCCGTAGGGATTACAGCTGGCCGAGGTCGGCGACCGCTTCCGAGGGGTCGCCGACTTCGCCCTCGTCCTCCCATTCGGCGGGCTTGCCGAGGGAAGCGCTCTTGACCACCTTGAGGCCGAGCATCGCGCACTTCATCCGGGTGGCCGAGATGTCGATCCCGAGCAGCTCGAGGACGAACTCTTTCGGCAGCTTCAGCAGTTCCTCGCGGCTCTTGCCCACAAGCTCGTCGGTCAGCAGCGAGGTGGCGGCGGTGGAGATCGCACAGCCCTTCCCCTCGAAGGCGATCTCGGCAACCCGTTCGTCCTCGTCGAGCCTGATCGTCACGTGCTGCTCGTCGCCGCAGAACGGGTTCGTGTCCTCGAACTCCAGGTCGGGCTGGTCGAGGTGGCCGAAATTGTGCGGCCGCTTGTAGTGCTCGAGGATCTGGTCGCGATAGAGCTCGTCCATAGGCCTAACGAGGCTAGCGGAGCCGCCCGCAACTACCGCAATTCGGTTAGACCGAAAACTCAAATGTTCTTGACTGCCGCTTCCGAGCGCTGTAAAGAGAACCCATGGGGTTCGCAAGGATCATCGTCTCGGTCACCGCTCTGGTCGCCTTCTTGGCACTAGCCGCCAGCGCCTCGGCGGAACCCCTCACATCCCCCGCCGGCACCCCCTACGAAGGCACGCTCCACGCCGAATCGGAGGCCTTCGAAATGCACGGCGAAGCCTTCTCGTTCAACTGCAAATCGACACTGGAAGCCGAATTCGGCTCCCAGGCATCCACGACCACA
>DASUQZ010000260.1:0-2644 GCA_036280335.1 Solirubrobacterales bacterium | reverse complement strand
GGCGCCGCGGTAGGCGTCGATGATCTCCGGCACCGATTCGGGGTCGGCCAGGGTCCAGACCCCGTCGCCGTGGCGCCCCGCGACCCGCGCCGCCTCGGGGCCGAAGGCGGAGACGTAGATCGGCGGCCGCCGGTTCTCCGGGCGGGAGTGGAGATGGGCGCCGTCGGTCGAGAAGTGCCTGCCGGCGCCGCTCAGGCGCTGGCCGTCCCAGAGCGCCCGGATCATCTCCAGCGCCTCCTCCATGCGCTCGATCTGGTCGCCCACCGCGGGCCATCCCTCGCCCAGCGGCGCCTCGTTCAGCGCCTCGCCGGAGCCGAACCCCAGGTAGGGGCGGCCCGGGTACATCAGCTCCATCGTCGCCCAGGCCTGGGCGATCAGGACCGGGTGGTGGCGCGGGCCGGGCGGCGTCACCGCGGTGCCGAAGCCGACCCGCTCGGTCGCCTGGGCCGCGGCGCCGAGCCAGACCCAGGCGTGGCCCGACTCCCCCGGTTCCCACCAGGGCTGCAGGTGGTCGCTGCAGCCGATCCCGGCGAAGCCGGCGTCCTCGGCGGCGACCGCCTGGCGCAGCAGCTGGTCGGGCGGGAACTGCTCGTGGGCGCAGAGGTGCAGGTAGCGCATCGGCTTCCAGGCCGGCCGCGGCGAAGCCGCGGCGCCCGATTCAGGCCTTGCCCTCGAATTCGTACTCGCGCAGGAAGCCCTCGAAGAGCCGGCGGTGACCCTGCTCGTCGCGGAGGATCGCGATCACCATGTCCTGGGTGACGGGATCGACGCCGTCGGTCTCCTCGACGATCCGCGTGTAGTGCTCGATCGCGCCGGTCTCGGCTTTGATCACGCCGCGGATCACGTGGATCACGTCGGTCTGCTCCTCGGCCGGCTGCAGGAAGCTCTGCTCGGCCGCGAAGCCTTCCGAGCCGGGGACGACGCCGTAGAGCTCCTTGATCCGTTTGGCGAATTCTTCGGCGTGGCCGAGCTCCTCTTTGATGTCTTCGGCCAGGGACTCGCGGATCTCCTGGGCGCGGACGCCGTCGAGGTTGGTCGAGGCGGAGAGGTAGCTCATCACCGTCTCGATCTCCATCCAGTACGCCTTGGTCAGCAGGGCGACGATCTCTTCCCGTGTGCCGGAAGCGTCGCCGCTGAAGATTCCCTTGTCGAGGCTGCTGGTCTCCATCGCATTCTCCCCTCTGGTTAGTCGTCCACCTTGTCCCGCTTCGGCCCCTCCCAATCGGGAGCCTCGGGGTCCTTGGACGGATGCGGTTCGCTGGTGCTGAGCGCGCCGGACGCGGGGTGGGGCTCCTCCCCCAGCGGCTCGCCGTCGGGGTCGGGCGGGTCGCGCGGGTCGTCGCGCTTGTCGTAGGGGTCCGGCCACTCCGTCGGGTCCGGGTCCTCGACCGGGTTGTTGAGGACGTGATGGGGCTCGCGGTCCTGCGAGATGTCCCCCGGGTCCTTGCCCGGCGGCTCGGGAAAGCCGCTCGGCGCCTCGTGCGGATCTGGTCTGTCGTCCATGCCTGGCCGCTACCCCGGGCGCTGGGCGGGGAAACGCCCGCGATCGAGGGCGCGGCTAGGCTGCCCCGCCATGGAAACCATCGATGCGCTTCTCGAGAACAACAAGGCCTTTGCCGCCGGGCTCTCCCCCCAGCACCTCGACGTCGAACCGCAGCGCCACCTGGCGATCGTCACCTGCATGGACTCGCGGCTCGACGTCTTCGCCGCCCTCGGGCTCGGCAACGGCGAGGCGCACGTGCTGCGCAACGCCGGCGGCGTCATCACCGACGACGTGATCCGCTCGCTGGCGATCTCCCAGCGCAAGCTGGGGACGCGCGAGGTGATGCTGATCCACCACACCGACTGCGGCATGCAGAAGATCACCGACGACGGCTTCCGGGCCGAGCTGCAGGAGGCGACGGGAACCGCCCCCTCCTTCGCGATCGAGTCGTTCGGCGACGTCGACGCCGACGTCCGCCAGTCGATCCTGCGGGTCCGGCGCTGCCCCTTCCTCCTCCACCGCGAGGTCGTGCGCGGCTTCGTCTACGACGTCGACACGCACCAGCTGCGCGAGGTCGAGGCTCCGGAGTAGATGCCGACGGTCGCCCCCTACGGCTCCTGGTCCTCGCCGATCGACGCGGCGACGGTCGCCGGCTCGGGGCGGCGGCTGGCGGCGGCGACGATCGCCGCCGACGGGGCGGTCTGGTGGGCCGAGGGGCGGCCGACCGAGGGCGGCCGGGTGGTGCTGATGCGGCGGGTCCCCGGTGGCGAGCCCGAGGTCGTCACGCCGGAGGGGGTCAACGTGCGCACCCGCGCGCACGAGTACGGCGGCGGCGCCTGGCGCCTCGTCGAGCCCGACCTCGTCCTCTTCGTCGACTTCTCCGACCAGCGGCTCTACCGGCAGCGGCTGGGTTCCGAGCCGGTGGCGATCTCGCCGGAGCCGCCCTCCCCGGGCGCGTTCCGGTACGCCGACATGCGACCGGCGCCGGACGGGCGCCTGGTCGTCTGCGTGCGCGAACGCGACACCGCCGAGGGCGAACCGGTGAACGAGATCGTCTCCCTGCCGCTCGACGGCGGCGGCGAGCCCCAGGTCCTCGCAAGCGGCCGTGACTTCTACTCGTTCCCGCGGATCAGCGCCGACGGCGAGTGGCTCGCCTGGACC
>DASUQZ010000259.1:0-6590 GCA_036280335.1 Solirubrobacterales bacterium | reverse complement strand
GGGGACCGAGCCCCTGGTGCGGGTGATGGCCGAGGCGCCGAGCGCCGAGGAAGCCGAGGCGGTCTGCCAGCGGCTGGTGGACCTCGTGCGCCAAGAGCTCGGCTGAGCCGCCCCGCGCCGCCCGCCCTCTACCCTTACTCGCCTTCATGTGCGGCATCGTCGGATACGTGGGCGGCCGGCCCTGCGAGGAGCTGCTGCTCTCGGGGCTGGAAAAGCTCGAATACCGGGGCTATGACTCGGCCGGCCTCTCCGTGCTCGCCGACGGCGAGGTGGAGAGCGTCCACGCGGTCGGCAACCTCGGCAACCTGCGCGCCGCCGTCGAGGCGCGCGCCGACAACGGCGCCGGTCCGCTGCCGCCGGCCGAGACCGGCATCGCCCACACCCGCTGGGCCACGCACGGCCGCGTCACCGAGGAGAACGCGCACCCCCACGACGACAGCTCCGGCCGCGTCCACATCGTCCTCAACGGGATCGTCGAGAACCACACCGAGCTGCGCCGCCGCCTGCAGGAGGCCGGTGAGGCCTTCACCTCCGAGACCGACGCCGAGGTCGTCGCCCACCTGATCGCCTGTCACTACGACGGCGACCTCGCCGCCGCGGTGCGGGCCGCCTTCGCCGAGCTGCGCGGCCACTACGCCTTCGTCGCGATGCACGCCGACGAGCCCCACCGCCTGGTCGGGGCCCGCAAGGAGTGCCCGCTGGTCGCCGGCGTCGGCGCGGGGGAGACCTTCCTCGCCTCCGCGATCCCCGCCTTCCTCGCCGACACCCGCACGGCGATGCCGATCGAAAACGGCGAGATCGTCGAAATCGAAGCCGGCGAGGTGCGCGTCACCGACGCCGAGGGCAAGCCCGTCGAGCGGGCGACCGAAGAGGTCACCTGGGACGCCGACGCCGCCGAGAAGGGCGGCTACGAGACCTTCATGCTGAAGGAGATCCACGAACAGGCCGACGCCGTGGCCGAGACGGTCACCGACCGTCTGCCCGGCAGCGACGGCGTCGACCTCTCCGACGTCGCCCTCTCCGACGAGTTCCTGCGCGACGTGCGCCGGATCGTGATCGTCGCCTGCGGCACCTCCTACCACGCCGGCCTCGTCGGCCGTTACGCGATCGAGGAGTGGGCGCGGGTGCCGGTGGAGATGGACGTCGCCTCCGAGTACCGCTACCGCAACCCGGTGGTGGGGGAGGGGGACCTGGTGATCGGGATCACCCAGTCCGGCGAGACCGCCGACACCCTGGCGGCGATGCGGTTGGCCCGCGAGGCGGGCGCCACCGTGCTCGCGGTCACCAACATCATGGGCAGCCAGGCGACCCGCGACTCCGACGCGGTCCTCTACACGCGGGCGGGCCTGGAGATCGGGGTCGCCGCGACCAAGACCTTCGTCGCCCAGGTGGCGGCGATGTACCTGCTCGGCCTGCGGATCGCCGAGCTGCGCGGGACGCTGCCGGTCGAGCGGCTGGCCGAGCTGGTGGCGGAGATGAAGGCGCTTCCCTCGAAGATGGAGGAGACGCTGGCGGGGACCGAGGAGGCCGCCCGAGAGATCGCCGACCGCCACTCAGACCAGGAATTCTTCCTCTACCTCGGCCGCCACATCGGCCTGCCGGTCTGCCTGGAGGGGGCGCTGAAGCTGAAGGAGATCAGCTACATCCCCACCGACGCCTACGCGGCGGGGGAGATGAAGCACGGCCCGATCGCCTTGCTCGACGAGTCGACGCCGGTCATCTGCGTCGCCACCGAGAGCCCCGTCCTCGAGAAGGTCCTCTCCAACGTCGAGGAGGTGCGGGCGCGCGGTGCGCAGACGATCGCGATCGCGACCGCCGGGGACGAGCGGGTCGCCGAGGTCGCCGACGAGACGATCGAGGTCGCCCCGACCGACTGGATCCTGCAGCCGATCGTCGCGATCCTGCCGCTGCAGCTGCTGGCCTACGACATCGCCCGCAACCGCGACCTCAACGTCGACCAGCCCAGGAACCTGGCCAAGACCGTCACGGTCGAGTGACATCTCGGCCAAGTCGCCTGCACTTGGGTGAAGTTGTCCAAAAGGATCGCTAGCATGCCGCGCTCCGTGAAGCTCCGTCTCGTTCTCCCAGCGCTGGTGGCACTCGCCGCCCTTCTCCTCGCCGGCTGCGGCGGCGGAGACGACGAGGGCGGCAGCGGCGATCCCGCCGCCGTCGCGCCCGCGAGCGCCCCGATCTTCATCGACTTCACGGTGCGACCGGAAGGCGCGACCAAGCAGAACATCGACGCCCTCGCCCAGCAGATCGCCGGCATCGACAACCTCGGTGACCTGATCGTCTCCGAACTCGAAAGCTCCGCCGCCGGGAGCGGCGACGAGTTCGACTACGAGAAAGAAGTGGAGCCCTGGCTCGGTGAGCAGGGGGGTCTCTTCCTGGAGGAATACGAAGGAGACGACTTCGAAGGGTATGGCGCCGCCGTCCAGACCAGCGACGAGGATGCCGCCCTCGAGTTCCTCGTCAAGCAGAGCGAAGCCGACGACGAGGAGCTCAAAGACGGCTCCTACGAGGGCGTCGACTTCAAGGTCGAAGAAGACGAGACGACCTTCGGCGTCTTCGACGGGCTGGTCGTCTTCGCCGAGGACGAAGCGATCTTCAAGTCCATGGTCGACGCCTCCGAGGGCGAGTCCCTCGCCGGCGACGACGACTACACCAGCGCCGTCGCCAACGTTCCCGACGACAGCGCCGCGGACGTCTTCGTCGACATCGGCGCCCTGATCGAAGAATCGGGCGGCGAAATCGACGACGAAACCCGCGTCTTCCTGGACAGCGTCGGCATCGAGCCCGACGAAGCGACCGCCGTCGCCAGCCTCGTCCCCGGCTCCGATCTGATCGAGATCGACCTCAGCACCAACCTCAGCGGCGAGGATCCGCCCTCGGGCGACGCCTCGGAGCTGCTGGGATCGATGCCCGCCACCGCCGTCGGCGCCTTCGCCTCGGCTGAATTCGGCGATCGCTTCAACGAAGGGATCGACCAGATCGACAAAGAGGGGATCCCTGGCGAGATTCCGCCGAACCAGCTGAAGAAAACCCTGAAGGAAGAGGGGATCGACCTCGAATCGATCGCCGGTTCGATCGGCGACGTCGGCGCGTACGTGACGGGCAACAGCGAACGCACGCTGGGCGGCGCGATGGTCCTGGACACCGAAAACGCCGACCAGGCCAAGAACACCGTCGCCAACATCGGCCTGCTGCTGCGCTCCACCGGCACGCCGGGGATCACCAAAATCACCCAAGGGGCGAGCGGGTTCTCGATCCGCAGCCCGGAACTGGGTCGCCAGCCGGTGGTCGTCGTCGCCAAAGGCAGCCGGATGGCGATCGGCTACGGCCTTGCTCCGACGCTGGCGAGCTTCGAGGAAGCCGGCAAGACCCTCGCCGACCTGCCTGCCTACAACGAGGCCACCGATGCCCTCGGCGGCACCCCGATCGCCGCCTTCGTCAACGGGCCCGCGGCGCTCAACCTCGCTAGCGCCCTCGTCCCGCCGGGCGAAGTCGAATTCGAAGAAGCCGAGCAGTTCCTGCAGAAAATCGACTACATGGCGCTCGGGTCCGAAGCATCTGACGGTCTCGCGACCGCGAAGCTGATCGTCGGCGTCAAGTAGCTCGAGCCGCTCCTTCAGGCTGGCTCTGCCAGACGCTCTCTCGCGAGTCCGCGAGAAATCGCCTATACGACGATTTCTCGCGGACTCGGCATATGCGATTGGCCGTAGGCTTGGCTCGATGGATTCGTGGTTGAAGCCGCTTTATGACGCTGAGGGGATGCGCGCCGTGGATCGGTGGGCGATCGAGGGGGTCGGGGTTCCTTCGCTGGAGCTGATGGAGGCTGCGGGTCGGGCTGTGGCCGAGGCGGTGGCGGGGCTGGCGCCGCAGGGGGTTGTGCGGGTTGTCTGCGGGAAGGGCAACAACGGGGGCGACGGCTTTGTCGCCGCGCGGCTGTTGCGAGAGATGGGATTCGAGGTCGAGGCGCTGATGCTGTGGCCGGGGGAGGAACTGCGGGGGGACGCGGCGGTGAACTTCGAGCGCTGCGGCGGCGAGCTGGTCGAGGGAGATCTGGCGGAGCGGTTGGCCGGCTCGGGGGCCGTCGTCGACGCCATCTTCGGCACCGGCTTCGAGGGGGTGCCCCGCGAGCCCGCCGCTGGAGCGATCCGGGCGATCAACGGCTGCGGTGCGCCCGTGGTCGCCTGCGACGTCGTCTCGGGCGTCGACGCATCGACGGGCGAGGTCGCCGGCGAGGCTGTCGAAGCCGACCTCACGGTCAGCTTCCACGCCGCCAAGCTCGGGCAGCGGATCGCGCCCGGCAAGTGGCACACGGGCGAGCTGCGGGTGGCGCCGATCGGCATTCCCGCGGGGGCACCGGGGGAGCCGGTCGCGGGAGAGATCGCCCCGGCCGTCCTCGCGCCGGTGCCGCGCCGCGGGCCGCGCTCGACCAAGTTCAGCTCCGGCCAGGTCGCGATCGCCGGCGGCTCGCGCGGGCTCACGGGAGCGGTCCGCATGGCCTCGCTGGCCGCCATCCGCGCTGGCGCGGGCTACGCCACCGTGGCCGTCCCCGCCGACCTCGAGGCGATCTTCGAGATCGCCCAGCCGGAGGTGATGTCGGTCGGCTGCCCCGGCGGCGACGGCCGTCTCGTGCCCGCATCGGAAAAGGCGGTTCTGCGGACCTTCGAGCGCGCCGCCGCCGGCGTTCTGGGCCCGGGACTGGGGCGCGACCCCGGCTCCTTCGAGCTGGCGCGGGAGGTCGTCACCAAGATCGAGGCGCCGCTGGTGATCGACGCCGACGGCCTCAATGCCTTCGCCGGCGGGCTCGGGGCATTGGCGGGGCGGACCGCGCCGACGATCCTGACGCCGCACGCCGGCGAGCTCGGCCGCCTGCTGGAGCGCGATTCCGGCGAGATCGATGGGCACCGCCTCGCCGCCGCTCGCGAGGCCGCGCGAGCCGCTGGTGCGATCGTCGTCCTCAAGGGCGACGACACGATCGTCACCGACGGCGCCCGCGTCGCCGTCAACGTGCTCTCCGCCCCGGCGCTGGCGACGGCGGGCAGCGGCGACGTGCTCTCGGGGATGGTCGCGGCGCTTCTGGCCAGGGGCCTGGAGCCGTTCGCGGCGGCCTGTGCGGCGGTTCTGGCCCATGCCCGCGCCGGCCGCGACGCGGCCGCCAGGGTGGGCGCTGCCGAGTCGGTGATCGCAACCGACGTGATCGCGTCGGTGCCGCTGGGGCTGCGTCCCGACACCTCGGTCGAATAACCTCGCGGCCATGAAGACCGCCGGAGAGATCATGGACCGAGACGTCCCCACCGTCACCCCGGACGAGGACGCCCGCGCGGCGATCGACCTGCTGGCGAAATCCGATCTCGGCGCGATTCCGGTGATCGACGGCGACCGCCGGGTCGTCGGCATCGTCAGCGAGTCCGACCTGGTGATCAGCGAGGAGGAGTCGGATCTCCACCTCCCGCACTACCTCAACATCATGGGCGGTATCGTCTTCGTCGGCTCGATGAAGGGGTTCGAGGAGCGGCTCGAGAAAGCCTTCGCCACCCGCGTCGAGGAGCTGATGACGGCCGACCCGATCGTCTGCCACGACTACGAGTCGGCCGACCGGGTCGCGCGGAAGATCGCCGAGAAGCACCACAACCACCTTCCGGTGGTCGACGCCGAAGAGCACCTCGTCGGCATGGTCACCAGGGCCGACGCTCTCGCCGCCCTGGTCGCCGACCCGGAGTAGCCCGATGGAGCGGGCGGTTGCCCGGATCGACCACGACGCGGTTCGCGCCAACTGCGCGCGGCTGAAGTCGGAGCTGGGCGAGGGGGCGGAGCTGTGCGCGGTCGTCAAGGCGGACGGCTACGGGCACGGTGCCGACGGATGCGCCGCCGCGGCTCTGGCCGGCGGTGCGACCCGGCTCGCGGTCGCAACGGCAGGGGAGGCGGAGGCGATCGGCCGGCGCTTCCAGCACGTTCCGCTGCTGACGATGGGCGCCCTGACCGCCGAGGAGGTTGACGCCGCGATCTCGGCGGGCTCCGAGCTGGCGGTCTGGCGGGAGGACTTCCGGCGCCTCGTCGCCGACCGGGCCCGGGCCCACGGCCACAGGGTCCGCCTGCACGTCAAGTACGACAGCGGCATGGGCCGGCTCGGCAACCCCGATCCCGCCGAGGTCCTGGATCTGGCCAGGGCCTGCGCCGAGGACCCGGATCTCGAGCTGACCGGGATCTGGACCCACCTGGCGACCGCCGACGAACTCGACTCCCCGTTCTTCGACGAGCAGCTCGATCGCTTCGACGAGGTCGCCGCCGCGGTCAAGGCCGAGCATCCGCAGGTCATCGCCCACGCCGCCAACAGCGCCGCCGTCCTCCGCGACCGCCGCTCGCATCACGACATGGCGCGCTGCGGGGTCGCCATCTACGGTCTCGACCCCTTCCAGGGGGACCCCGCCGAGCAGGGCCTGCGGCCGGCCCTCTCGCTGTGCTCCCACGTCGCCGACGTCAAGCGCTTCCCCGCCGGCACCAGCGCCGGTTACGGCCGCAGGTGGAAGGCGCCCGTCGACACCTGGGTGGGGGTGATCCCGCTCGGCTACGGCGACGGCGTC
>DASUQZ010000258.1:0-12276 GCA_036280335.1 Solirubrobacterales bacterium | reverse complement strand
CGCCGTAGAGCGGCCGCCGGCGCACCGGCACCGAGGCGATCGGCTCGTCAAGGCGCCAGGCGAGCGCCGTCTGGGAGAGGAGCTGGGTCACCTTGACCCTGCCGCCGCAGGCGAGCAGCCGCTCGGCGCCGGTCTCGTCGGCCAGGTCGAAGAGCTCGTCCAGCGACGAGCTCAGCCGCTCGATCGTGGCCAGGTCCCCCGGCGCCTGCGCCGCCCGCCACCCGAACCCGGCGACGGCGAGCACCAGCGCCACCACAACCAGCGCCTGCAAAGGTCCGCCGGACCTTTGAGTCGCATAGCGGTTCAAAGGTCCGGCGGACCCGGCGCGGGCGAGGCCGACGCCGCCGGCGATCGCGAAGATGGCAGTGGCGGGGGCCAGGAAGCGGGGGAGGCCGGCGAAGCCGCCGACCGCCATCAGGGCGACGACGAGGACGTAGGCGCCGGCGCCGGCGAAGAGGATCGCCAGGGGCCGGTCGGCCAGGGGGATGCGGTCCAGGCGGGTGTCGAGCCCGCGTCTTGCGTCCCCGCCGAGCAGCCGCCAGTCCCGCCAGAGCAGCAGCGCGATGCCTATCCAGGCGGCGGCGAGGGGCGCCGCCAGCGCCCGACCGAAGACCTCGAACGCGTCGAGCGGCTCGACGTCGTCGGCGCGGGCCGTTGCCGGTCCCTCGATCGGGGTCCCGGCGCCGATCAGGTCGGGGACGAACCAGGCGACCGGGATCAGGACCCCGGCGGCGATCGCGGCGAGGCGCAGGCGCGGCCGCTCCCTGCTCGCGAGGAAGGCCCAGAGCGCCAGGAAGGGCCAGGTCTCCGGCCGCAGCAGCGCCGCCGCCGTCCCCAGCGCCAGCACCACCCCCGGCCGCTCGTCGAGCGCCGCCCAGACCGCTCCCAGGACCAACGCCACCAGCAGCGGGTCCGAAAGCCCCCCGGTGAACTGCCGTACGGGCGGCGTGAAGGCATCGCCGGTCAGCGCCACCGAGCCCGCCGCCACCAGCGCCCCGGCCCAGCGCCAGCGCCCGGCCCGCTTGCCGCTCAGCCGCCAGGCCAGCAGCCCGGCCAGCAGCGGCGCGCAGAACCAGCCCGTCCGCGCGACCAGCAGCCAGCCCTCCGGCGCCGCCTCGCCGAGCAGGCTGAGCGGGGCGTCGATCAGGACCGGCAGCGGCTTCCAGGACGGGCCGGCGGCGGTTGCGAGGCTGCCGTCGAGCAGCTCCCGGCCCCAGACGAGCCAGGCCCAGGGGTCGTAGACGGGGTGGTAGGGGAGAGCGAGGGAGACGGCGGAGAGCGCCAGTGCCGTCGCCACCGCCAGGCGCGGTCCGAACCTCACCCGATCACGGCGGCGCCGCGCCCTGCTCGCTCAACAGGTAGACCGGGATCGCCGCGACTGCCAGCAGCACCAGGGACGGGATAGCACTCGCCTCGTAGAAGCCGTAGGTGGTCTGCGTCCAGATGTCGGTGGCCAGCGTTTTGAAGCCGATCGGCGAGAGGATCAGCGTCACCGTCAGCTCCTTCATCGCGTGCAGGAAGACGAGCGCGGCGCCGGCCATCACGCCGCCGCGGGCGAGCGGGATCGTGATCGTCCGGAAGACCTCCGCCTGGCCACGTCCCATCCCCCGCGCGGCCTCTTCGATCCGCGGCGAGAGCTGCACCAGGGAGCTGGCGATCGGCCCGATTGCCAGCGGCAGGTAGTGGATCGTCATCGCGAAGACGAGCAGGGTGATCGTCTGGTAGAGCGCCGGCACTGCGCGCGTCGCGAAGAAGACGAGGCCCAGCGCGACGAGGATGCCGGGTAGGGCGTAGCCGGCGTGCGAGAGCCGCTCCACCGCGCGCGTCACCTTCGACGGGTAGCGCACCGCCAGCGCCGCGACGACGAGCGCCGCGAACGCCCCCAGCGCCGCCGCCCAGGCGGCGATCAGCAGCGAGTTGCCGCCCAGCGCCGCGACCGTGCTCAGCGAGGTGCTGCCGGTCGAGATCCCCTTCGAGGCCCAGTAGATCAGCACCCCCACCGGCAGCACGAAAGCGATCAGGACGACCAGCGAGCAGAAGGCGAGCGCCGGCCAGCGCCAGCGCCCCAGGCGGTAGGGCTGGGTCGGCCGCAGCGTCCCCGGGCCCAGCCGGTGGACGGTTTTCGCGCCGCGGATCCGCGAGGCGGCGAAGAGCAGGGCCAGCATCGCGACGACGAGGACGGCGCCCAGGGCCGCCGCGGCCACCCGGTCGAAGCTCGACTGGTAGGCGACGTAGATCTCGGCGGTGAAGGAGTCGAAGCGGAGGATCGAGACAGCGCCGAAGTCGCTGACCACGAAGAGCGCGACGAGCAGCGAGCCGGCGGCGATCACCGGCCACAGCTGCGGCAGTACGACCGTGCGGAAGACCTCCAGCGGGCCGCGGCCCATCGCCCGCGCCGCGTCCTCCAGCTGCGGGTCGATCCGTCGCAGGGCGGCCCGCAGCGGGATCAGCAGCAGCGGGAAGGTGAACAGGGTCAGTACCAGCCAGGCGCCGGTGAAGCCGTAGATCGAGGGAAGCCGCTCGACCCCGAGCGCGTCCTGCAGCATCCCGTTCGGCCCGAGCGCCGCGACCAGCAGGTAGGCGCCGACGTAGCTGGGGATGACCAGCGGCAGCGTGCAGAGCACGGTCCAGAGGCGCCGGCCGGGCAGGTCGGTGCGGACCGTCAGCCAGCCGAGCGGCAGCGCCAGCGCGATCGAGGCGAGGACGACGGCGGCGGTCAGCGCCGCGGTGCGCAGCAGCGTCTCCAGCGCCCGCGAGGAGAGCGCGGTGTCGAGCGCCGCCGAGAGGTCGCCGCCGATCACGACGACGAGGTAGACGGCCGGCAGGACCGCGGCGGCGCCGATCAGCACCCCCGCGGCGAGCAGCCAGGCCGGCGCCCGGCGCGCCGCGGCCATCAGCCCTTGCCGGGCGAGGCGGCCACTAGAGCGCCCCGCTCTCTTTCATCAGGTCGATGGTCGCCTGCAGCTCCTTGAGGTCGACCAGTTCGGAGTCGGAGGCGGGGATCTCCTCGATCGGGACGGTGAGCGAGGGGTCGGCCTCGGCGCCGCGCGCGAGCGGGTACTCCTTCGAGCTGCCGGTGAAGAACGCCTGCGACTCGGCACCCAGCAGGGAACGGACGAAGTCGAAGGCTTCCTCCTTGCGATCGCTGGAGTCGAGGACGCCGACGCTGGTCAGCAGCATCAGCGAGCCGAGTCCGCCGGGCGGGAAGTAGACCCCGACCGGGTAGCCCGGGCCTCCTTCGGCGATCCCCTGGGCGACGTAGTAGTGGTTGATCAAGCCGACGTCGATCTCGCCGTTCGCGACGGCGTCGCGGATCGTGACGTTGTCGGGGAAGGCGACGGCGCCGTTGTCGACCATTTCTTCCAGCCATTGCCTGGTGCGCTCGTCGCCGTACTCGGCGCGCAGCGCCGTCACGTACTCCTGCATGCTCGAGGTGGCGGGGCTCCAGCCGACCCGCCCGTCCCACTCCGGCGCCGCCAGCCCGAAGGGCGAGCGCGGCAGCTCCGACTCCTCGACGACGTCGCGGTTGTAGGCGATCACGCGAGCGCGGCCGGTGACGCCGACCCAGCGCCCGGCGGGGTCGCGGAAGCGCGGCGGCACGCTCGCGACGATGTCCTTCGGGAGCTCGGCGAGCAGACCGGCCTCGGCGACGGCGGCGATCGCCCCCGGCTCCTGGGCGAAGAAGACGTCGGCGGGGGAGGCGTCGCCCTCCTCGACCAGGGTCGCGGCGAGATCGGCGGTCTCGGCGAAGCGCACCTGCACGTCGCGCTGCTCCTCCTTCTCGTACATGTCGACCGCCGGGCCGATCGCGGCCGGGATGCGGCCGGAGTAGAGGGTGATCCCCTCGGTCTCGGGCTCGTTCCCGCCCCCGCCGCTGTCTTCGGTGCTGAAGCCGCAGCCGCTCCCCGCGAGTGCGGCGAGGACGAGCGTGGCGGCGAGCAGCCGCTTGCGTTTCAGGGTGGGGTGACTCACAGAGGAAGCCGGTTAGGTTGCCCTAATCTTATGGAGTCCTCTCTCTATGGAGTACGACGACACCACCCAGAGCCCGGGCCTGCGCCTGCGCGGCCTGCGCAAGTCCTTCGGCGAGGTCGAAGCCGTCGCCGGCCTCGATCTCGACGTCCCCGAGGGAGCGATCTGCGCCCTGCTCGGCCCCAGCGGCTGCGGCAAGACGACGACGCTGCGGCTGATCGCCGGCCTCGAGCGCCCCGACGCGGGCACGGTGGAGATCGGCGGCGAGGAGGTCGCGGGGCCGGGGCGGACGGTGCCGGCGGAGCGCCGCCGCATCGGCATGGTCTTCCAGGACTACGCGCTCTTCCCGCACATGGACGTCGCCGCCAACGTCGGCTACGCGCTCGGCCGGCGCCCGGACCCGGCCAAGGTCGCCTCAGCCCTGGAGACGGTCGGCCTCGGCGGTCTCGGCAAGCGCAACCCGCATGAGCTCTCCGGCGGCCAGCAGCAGCGGGTCGCGCTGGCCCGCGCGCTCGTCGCCGAGCCGCGGGCGCTGCTCCTCGACGAGCCCTTCTCCAACCTCGACGCCGGCCTGCGGGCGCGGGTCCGCGAAGAGGTCCGCGAGATCCTCGCCGAGCAGCAGCTGACCTCGGTCTTCGTCACCCACGACCAGGAGGAGGCGCTCAGCGTCGCCGACGTGGTCGCGGTCGTCAACGAGGGGAAGGTCGAGCAGGTCGGCACGCCGGAGGACGTCTACTCGCGCCCCTCGACCCGCTGGGTCGCCGGCTTCCTCGGCGAGATCGAGGTGCTGCCGGGGAAGGCGGTCAACGGCACGGTCGAGTGCGAGCTCGGGCCGCTGCCGAACCGAAATGGGCTGAAGGGCGACGTCGACGTCCTCGTGCGGCCGGAGTCGCTGGCGATCGGCACGATCGAGCCGCCGGACAAACGCAGCCAGAAGGCCACCGTCGTCTCCCGCAGCTTCTTCGGCCATGACCAGCTGGTCGAGCTCGAACTGCCCTCGGGCAGCATCGTCAAGGTCCGCCGCCTCGGCTTCCCGGCCTGGCACCCCGGCGACCACGTGCGGATCTGGATAGAGGGCCCCGCCGACGTAATCGCCCGCGACGCCTGATCGGGACGCCCCTTATAAGAGGTCGTCGAGCGCCGCGTCGAGCTGCGGGTACTTGAACTCGTAGCCGAGCTCCAGCGCCCGCTTCGGGATCACCCGCTGGCCGCCACGGAGGACCTGGCCGAACTCGCGGCCGAATTTGAGGTCGAGGACGAGGCCCGGGACGGGCATCACGGCGGGGCGGCCGACCGCCCGCCCGAGCGCCTTGGAGAAGTCCTTGTTGGTGGCCGGCTCGGGCGCGGTGGCGTTGATCGTCCCGCTCACCTTCTCGTCGTCGAGCGCCCAGAGGATGATCCCGACCTCGTCCTCGATGTGGATCCAGGAGACGTACTGGCCGCCGCCGGCGAGCGGGCCGCCGACGCCGAGCTTGAACGGCGTCAGCATCTCCTTCAGCATGCCGCCGCGCGGGGTCAGCACCTGGCCGCTGCGGAGCACGACCAGCCGCACCTCGCCGCCGTCGAGCTCGTGCGCCGCCGCCTCCCAGGCCTTCACGACCTCGGCGTCGAAGCTCTCGCCGGGCCCGTCGCTCTCGTCGACCTCCTCGGCGCCGCGGTCGCCGTAGTAGCCGACCGCCGCCTGGCTGACCAGCACCTTCGGCTTGCGCTCCAGCGCTTCGATCCCCTGGACGAGGTTGTGGGTGCCGGTGCGCCGCGTCTCCATGATCTTCCGCTTCGCCTCGTCGGTCCAGCGCTGGTCGATCCGCTCGCCGAGCAGGTGGACGACCCCGTCGACCCCGTCGAAGGCGCTCGGGTCCGGCCGTTCCAGCGTCGGCTCCCACTTGCGCCACTCGACGCGGGGATTGCCGGAGCGGGCGCGCGAGGGGTCGCGGGTGAGCCCCACGACGTCGTCGCCGCGGGCGAACAACGCGTCACACAGCGCCTGGCCGATCGTGCCGGTGGCGCCGGTGACGAGGACCTTCACCGGCTAGCTCGCCTCGACCGTGGCGAAGGTCCCGGTCTCTTCGTCGATCCGGGCGATGCCGTCCCGCTTCGCCTCCTCGACCACCGCTTCGGCGACCTTGGGGGCGACTTCGCGGTTGAAGACGCTGGGGATGATGTAGTCCTCCGCGAGGTCCTCCTCGGAGACCGCCATCGCGATCCCCTTGGCGGCGGCGAGCTTCATCTCCTCGGTGATGCTGGGAGCGCCGGCGTCGAGGGCGCCCCGGAAGACCCCGGGGAAGGCGAGCACGTTGTTGATCTGGTTCGGGTAGTCGGAGCGCCCGGTGGCCATGATCCGCACGTGCGGGGCGGCGTCCTCGGGCATCACCTCGGGCGTCGGGTTCGCCATCGCGAAGACGATCGCGTCGTCGTTCATCTTCGCCAGTGAGTCGGCCTGGATGATCCCCGGGCCCGACAGGCCGATGAAGAGGTCCATCCCCTCGATCGCGTCGTCGGGGGTGCCGCTCACCTTGTCGGGGTTGAAGCTCTCGGCGAACCAGCGCTTGGTCGCGTTCATCTCGCCGGACTGGTAATCCTCGCGGTCGGTCGAGAGGGCGCCTCTGCGGTCGCACCCGACGATGTGGCTGACGCCCGCTTCCTGCATCATCTTCGTCACCGCTACCCCCGCGGCACCGAGGCCAACCACGAGCACCCGCAGCTGCTCGATCGGCTTGCCGGTGATCTTCAGCGCGTTGAACAGCGCCGCCATCGTCACGATCGCGGTGCCGTGCTGGTCGTCGTGGAAGACGGGGATGTCGATGCTCTCCTTGAGCCGGTCCTCGATCTCGAAGCAGCGCGGAGCGGAGATGTCCTCGAGGTTGATGCCGCCGAAGGTGGGGGCGAGCAGCTCGACGGTCCGGACGATCTCGTCGGCGTCCTGCGTGTCGAGGCAGATCGGAAAGGCGTCGACGCCCGCGAACTCCTTGAAGAGCATGCACTTGCCCTCCATCACCGGCATCGCCGCCTCGGGGCCGATGTTCCCGAGGCCGAGCACGGCGCTGCCGTCGGAGACGACCGCGACGGTGTTCTTCTTGATCGTGTACTCGAAGGCTTTGCTGCGGTCGGCGTGGATGTCCATGCAGACGCGGGCGACGCCGGGCGTGTAGGCCATCGAGAGGTCGTCGCGCGTCTTCAGCGGGTACTTGTTGCGGATGTCGATCTTGCCGCCGCGGTGCATCTGCATCGTGCGGTCGACGTAGTCGAGGACGCGGGCGCCCCGCGTCGACCCGATCGCGCGGAGGATCTTCTCCCAGTGGTCGCGGTCGGCGGCGTCGATCGTGAACTCGCGCACCCGCTTGCCCTCCGGCCCCGCGCCCGGCACGAGGTCGACGCCCTGCAGCTGCCCGCCGGCCTCGGCGATCGCCGCCGTCAGCCGCCCGAGCGGCTCCTGCCGCGCGTCGAGCTCGACCCGGATCGTGACGCTGTATTGGGCGCTGACTGCCATGGGCGGCTATCGAATCAGATTCGCTGCGCCGGCCAGCATCTTCCTAAGGGCCACCGGCGCCCTTAGGCTCTTCGCGTGGCCTTCGACGAAGCCCTCGCCGACCGCATCTGCGACGACCTCGCCTCTCGTCCGGAGGTCGGCGAGCGCAAGATGTTCGGCGGCATCGCCTTCCTGATCGCAGGCAACATGGCGGTCGGGGTGATCGGCGAGGACCTGATGGTCCTTCGCTGCCTCCAAAGCCGCAGTAAGCGGCGAACAAGCAGCGAGGTAGGGGGCGAGCCGATGGGGCCTGTCGCCTTTGTGCGGGTATGCCGAACAAAAGCGACACGCCCGACGCGGCGATAGCTCGATTTTCCGCTGCGCAGCATGGAGTGGTCACTTCCCAGCAGCTTTCGGCAGCAGGGCTCGGGAGATCGGCAATATCCGAAAGGGTTCGCAGGGGACGGTTGCATCGCGTGCATCGAGGGGTCTACGCGGTAGGGCACCGCGCTCTGAGCCTCCACGGACGCTGGATGGCCGCGGTGCTCGCCTGTGGAGACGGAGCGGTCTTGAGCCACGGCTCCGCTGCGGTGCTTTGGAAGCTCCTACGGCCCCTCGACGGGCCAATCCACGTCTCCGTCCCATCCACCGCCGGCCGCAAGAAGCGCCGCGGAATCCACGTGCACCGCTGTCCCTCCCTCATCCCGTCCGAGGAGCCGTCTCCCTCGCCCTCCTCCTTGCCGATTAGAGGAGGGCGAGGGAGACGGCTCACCACCTACCGCGACCGCATTCCCGTCACCACGGTCGCCCGCACGATTGAAGACCTTCACGACCACGTGCCACCGCGCCTCGTGCGCCGCGCGATCCGCCAAGCCGAGCTCGCGGGGCTGCGTCTCGACGGGATCGAGAGCGACCGCTCCCGCAGCGACCTCGAGCGTGACTTCCTCGCCCTGTGCCGCCGCCACCGCCTCCCGCCGCCCGAGGTGAACGTCAAGATCGAGCGCTGGGAAGTCGACTTCCTCTGGCGCCCGCAGCGGCTGGTGGTGGAAACCGACAGCTTCGCCTACCACCGCGGCTCGGTCGCCTTCGAGGACGACCACGCGCGCGACCTCGACCTGCGCGCCGCCGGCTACACGGTGCGCCGCTTCACCGGCCTGCAGCTGGAAGAAGAGCCCGAGCGCGTCGTCGCCGACGTCGCCCGGGCTCTCGAACAGGAGGACCGGTTGGTGGCGGGCTAGCGCCGTGCGAAGGGGTCGATGTAGAGGTCGTCGACCTGCCACTCGCCGCCGCTGCCGACCGGCGTGATCCGGATCTGGATCGAGCTGGGGACCAGGGTCCCGACCACCGTCGAGAGGGTGAGGACGGTGGACATCTGCTGGCTGGGCGCCCAGTTCGGCCCCGCCTTGACGGTGCTCACGGTCTTGGTGCGGAGCAGACCGAGCAGCTTGTAGCTGGCCTCCACCCGCAGGCCGGCGCTCGGGTCACCCGTGTTGCGGGCCACCAGGCGGAAGATCGGCGTGTCGAGCGACATGCAGATCGGCGGGCTGACCGCAGAGCTGCCGGCGGGGAGGCTCAGCGAGCGGCTGTCCGCCGCGTCGTTGAGGTAGAAGGACTCGTTGCCCGCGACGGCCGTCGCGCCTCCGGAGAGCGCCCATCCCGCGCCGCCGGCCTCGAAGCCCCCGTCGGGCGCCAGCACGTAGAAGTGGTTGTCCCCCCACGGCTCGAAGACCTGCTGGGCGCCGCGGTAGTCGCACGCCTGGGCGGGTGCGGCGACGCAGGCCAGCACGGCGACTGCGGCTGCCAGGGTCGCGAGGAGCTTGCGGAACGACTTCATTCGGGTAAACCTCCTGATCGCAGGCGAAAAAGCCTGGTTTTCACCAAGCTGGCGGCCGAGCCGTCTCACCCCAGGGGAGCGAGACCTCTGACTTTGCGTCCCTGCCTCGCGACAGGTTTGCCCTTATTCAGCTCACATCTGCACTTATGTGGGCCGAGCATCGGTGCTGGGAGGGGGGAACTAAACCCCCATGGACCCCGTGTCTAGTTAATTTTCGGGTCCATTCCAGGGAATTATTAGAAAACCCCCTCATTTCTGACTGGGAAGCTGCCGATGTATGAGGGACTCTCTCCCAGTGGAGCGATTCGCCCTGCCGATGGAAACCGCCACCCCCGCCCACAACCCGGAGCAGCTCTTCGCCCGCGGCCGCACCCGTGCCCAGATCAGGGCGCAGGGGCGGGAGCGCCTGGTCGAGCTGACCGCCGCCGGAGGCTTCCTGCTCGTCGCCTCGAGCATGGCTGTGCTGATCGACTCGCCCCGCTCGCTGGAGGTCACCACCCTGGTCTCGCTCGCGATCGCCTACGTGATCGCCTGCCAGGCCCAGTTCGACATCGCCGACGGCTACACCGTGCCCACCGAGCTCGTCCTGGTGCCGATGCTCTTCCTGCTGCCGACGCCGGTGGTGCCGCTGGTCGTCAGCCTCAGCTGGGCGCTCGGCCGCCTGATCGACTACGCCAGCGGTAACACCAGCGTCTACCGCGCCTACCACGTCTTCGGCGACTGCTGGCACGCGGTCGGCCCGGCGCTGGTGATCATCGCCTTCGGCGTCCAGACCTTCGACTGGGACCACTGGCCGGTCTACCTGCTCGCCCTCGCCGCGCAGTTCGGGTTCGACTTCGCCGCCACCGCGCTCCGCGCCCGCCTGATCGACGGCACCTCGCCCGCCACGGTGCTGCGGATGATCGCCCCCGTCTACGGGCTCGACGCGGCGCTGGCGCCGATCGGCCTCCTCGCCGCCTTCGCCGCCCTCACGGTGGGGCCGGAGGTCTGCCTGGCGGTGATCCCGCTCGCCCTCGTCCTCGCCGTCCTCTCCCGCGAGCGGCAGAAGCGGATCGACCAGGCTCTCGCCCTCAGTGAGGCCTACCAGGGCACCGCGCTGCTGCTCGGCGACGTGGTCGAGGCCGACGACGCCTACACCGGCAGCCACAGCCGCGGCGTCGTCGAGCTCTCGCGGGCGGTCAGCGACCGCCTCGGGCTCGGCTACGAGCAGCGCCGCAACGTCGAGTTCGCCGCCCTCCTCCACGACGTCGGCAAGATCTCGGTCCCCAACGAGATCATCAACAAGCCGGGCCCGCTCGACGACGAGGAGTGGAAGATCATCCGCCAGCACACGATCGAGGGGGAGCGGATGCTGAAGCGGATCGGCGGCGTCCTCGCCGAGGTGGGCACGATCGTCCGCGCCTCCCACGAGGACTTCGACGGCTCCGGCTATCCCGACGGCCTGGCCGGGGAGGAAATCCCGATCGAGGCCCGCATCGTCACCTGCTGCGACGCCTTCAGCGCGATGACGACCACCCGCTCCTACCGCGAGGCGATGAGCACCGAGGCCGCGATCGCCGAGCTGCGCCGCTGCGCCGGCACCCAGTTCGACCCGGAGGTCGTGAGGGCGCTGATCGAGATCATCGAAATGGAAGAGCCCGAGCGCCTCGTCGCCGAGGACGCCCGGGCTCTGTCCGGGGAGATGTCTATCCGCTAGCGCTTCGGCGGCGCGCGAACCGCTGGCTCCTAGCGGCGCGCGAAGGGGTCGACGTAGAAGTCGTCGACCTGCCAGTCACCGCCGACCGCGGTGAGCCGCACCCGCACGGAGCTGTTGCCGTCGGCCGTCGCCAGGCCGAAGTTCTGCCCGAGCGGCTGGGTCGGGTCCCAGTCTTCCTGCTTGTCGCGGGCGACGACGCGGCTGCGGGTCGCATCGAGCTGCTCGTAGATGATCTCCACCTGCAGCTTCGCGCCCGGAACTCCACTGTCGCGCGCCATCGACCGAAGGAAAGGCGTGTCCTCGGAGATGCACAGAGACGGACTGACCGCGGAGCTGCCGGCCGGCAGCTCCAGCGCCTCGGAGACGACGGCGGCCTCGCCCTCGAGCGTCCAGCCGGCGCCGCCCGCGGCGAAGTCGCCATCGGGAGCGAGGACGTAGGAGCGCGGATCGCCCCAAGCAGAAAAGACCTGCTCCCCTTCGGGGTACGAGCAAGCCTGGGCCGAGGCCGCGAAGAAAGCGGTGCTGAGAAGTGCGCTTGCGACGAGTGCAAGCAGAGCGCGCATCGACTTCATGGATAAACCTCCCCTTGACGGCCCGGACCGGTCAAAACGGGCCATGATCAGCTGACGTATGAGGGCCTGATCGACGCCAGATCGGAGGCCTTAACCAAATTGGACCCTCTGTCTACTTACTTTTAACCTGCTGAGCGCAGGGCGGGCACGCCGGAGCGGCGGGTCGGCCTCGTAGAGTGGGCGGCCGATGACCGCCGACGCCCCGCAGCTCTTCCTGATCGACGGCAACAGCCTCGCCTACCGGGCCTTCTTCGCCCTGCCGGAGTCGATCGGCACCAGCGACGGCCGCCCCACCAACGCGATCTACGGCCTCGCCTCGATGCTGGTGAAAATCATCGACGAACACCATCCCCAGGGGGTGGTGGTCGCCTGGGACGCCGGCTACAGCGGCCGTGAGCAGACCTACGACCTCTACAAGGCCCACCGCCCGTCGCGGCCCGACCTGCTCCGGGAGCAATGGCCGCACCTGATGCCCCTGGTCGAGGCCTTCGGCTACACCAACGTCAAGGTCGAAGGGTTCGAGGCCGACGACGTGATCGCCTCGCTCGCCAAGCAGGCGCACGAGCAGGGGATCGAGGTGATGGTCGTGACCGGCGACCGCGACGCCTACCAGCTGGTCACCGACGGCGTGCGGATCATGACGACCAGCCGCGGGATCACGGACACGAAGGTCTACGACACGCAGGGCGTCATCGACCGCTACGGGATCACGCCCGACAAGATCCCCGACTTCATCGGC
>DASUQZ010000257.1:0-3356 GCA_036280335.1 Solirubrobacterales bacterium | reverse complement strand
GCGACGGTGCCCGAGTAGGTGATGTCGTCGCCGAGGTTGGCGCCGTGGTTGATCCCGGAGACGATCAGGTCCGGGCGCTCGCCGACGAGGCCGAGCTCGGCGAAGCGGACGCAGTCGACGGGGGTGCCGTCGGTCGCGTAGCCCACCCGCCCGTCTTCGAACCGCACTTCCTCGACGCTGAGCGGCGAGCGGGTGGTGATGCCGCGCCCGATGGCGCTGCGGTTGGAGTCGGGGGCGATCACGTCGACCTCGACGCCGTCGAGCTCGACCAGGGCGCGCCGGGCGGCCTGCAGGCCCGGCGCGGCGATCCCGTCGTCGTTGGTGAGGAGGATGCGCATCGAACCGATTCTAGGAGGGGGCCGCGACAACCGAGCCGCCGGGGTCGGAGATACTGCGCCCGTGCCCACCGTGAGGCTCGACATCGAATACGACGGCGCCGGCTTCCGGGGCTGGGCCAGGCAGCCGGGCCTGCGCACCGTGCAGGGCGAGCTGGAGACGGCGCTGGCGACGGTCCTGCGCGAGCCGGTCGAGCTGACGGTCGCCGGGCGCACCGACACGGGCGTGCACGCGCTCGGCCAGGTGGCGAGCTTCGCCACCTCCACCGCCCCCCCTGAGGACCTGATGCGCCGCCTCAACGGCATCGGCCCCGACGACGTCGCCGTCACCGCCGCCACGGTCGTGGCCGACGGCTTCGACGCCCGCCGCGACGCCAGGGCGCGCAGCTACCGCTACCGCCTGCTGGCCCGCTCGGCCCCGAGCCCCTTCGAGCTCGGCCACGCCCTCTGGTGGCCGCACCGCGTCGACCGCGAGGCGCTCGAGGCCTGCGCCGCAGCCCTCCCCGGCACCCACGACTTCACCGCCTTCACCCCCACCCAGACCGACCACGTCCGCTTCGAGCGCGACATCCACGCCGCCTCCTGGACCCGCGAAGGCGACATCCTCAGCTTCCGCATCACCGCCGACGCCTTCATGCGCAACATGGTCCGAGTCCTAGTCGGCACCCAACTCGAAGTCGCCTCAGGTAGACGCACCGTAGAGGACTTCGAGAACCTCCTCCAGGGCGCCCCACGGACGGCCGCAGGCGACACGGCTCCCCCCCACGGCCTCTACCTGGAGTCAGTCACCTACGACTGAGCCCTAGCTGTCCTGCCTACCGGGTTCCTCTGGCGGGTGGCGGATGCCCGCGCGCAGTCAGTCTGTAGAGCACGGGCATCCGCCCCCCGTGACAGGACCCGCCAGCCGACCCCTAAGTCAGACGAGCTCGAGGTAAACCATCTCGGTGGAGTCGCTCCGCCGAGGCCCCAGCTTGACGATGCGGGTGTACCCGCCCGGGCGCGTCGCGTAGCGCGGCGCCACCTCGTCGAACAGCTTGTGGACGATGAACTTGTCGTTGTGGAGCGTCGAGAGCGCCTGGCGGCGGGCGTGGAGGTCGCCGCGCTTGGCGAGGGTGATCAGCTTCTCCACCTCGGGCTTGACCGCCTTGGCCTTGGCCTGGCTGGTCTGGATCCGCTCGTGCTCGATCAGCTGCTTCGAGAGGTTCGAGAGCAGCGCCTCGCGATGGGCGGAGTCACGGCTGAGCTTGTTGCGCTTCTTTTTGTGCCGCATCCGTTCCTCCGCTCGCTCCCTGGTTCCGCCTCTTAGTCTGCCTGAAGATCCAGGCCGCGGGAGTGCAGGGTCTCGATCACTTCCTCGATCGACTTCTGACCGAAGTTCGGGATCGCGTTGAGTTCCGCGCGCGACTTGCGCACCAGGTCCCCGACGGTCTGGACGCCGGCCCGCTTCAAGCAGTTGTAGGAGCGCACGCCCAGTTCGAGCTCCTCGATGAGGATCTCGTCGAGGCCGTTGGCGGCGGCGGCGCCGTCGCCGGCATTCGAGGAGAAGCCGTCGCTGGGAGCGGCGGGAATCGGCTCGCGCGCGGTCAGCTCCTCGACGCGGTCGGCGTCGGTGAAGATCGCCAGGCTCTTGATCAGGATCTCGGAGGCTTCGCGCAGCGCCGCCCCGGGCTCGATCGAGCCGTCGGTCTCGAGGTCGAGGGTCAGTTTGTCGAAGTCGGTCCGCTGGCCGACGCGGGCGGCGGCAACCGAGTAGGAGGCGCGCCGGATCGGCGAGAAGATCGAGTCGATCGGGATCACGCCGATCGGCTGGTCATCCGACTTGTTCTCTTCCGCGGGCGAGTAGCCGCGGCCGCGGCCGATCGTCAGGTAGACCTCGAGCTTGGTTTTGTTCTCGAGCGTCGCGATCGGCGCCTCGGGGTTGAGGATCTCGACCCCGGAGGGGAGGTCGATGTCCTTGGCCTTCACCTCACCGGGGCCGGTCGCCACCAGCGGCGCTTCCACCTCGTCGGCGTCGGTGTGCATGCGGACGACCAGGTCCTTGAGGTTGAGGACGATGTCGGTGACGTCCTCTTTGACGCCGGACACGGTCGAGAACTCGTGTGCGACGCCCTCGATGCGGACGCTGGTGATCGCGGCGCCGCCCAGCGAGGAAAGCAGGACGCGGCGCAGGCTGTTGCCGAAGGTGTAGCCGAAGCCCTTGTCCAGCGGCTCGATCGTGAAGGTGCCGCGGCGGTCGTCGACTTTCTCGGAGGTGATGCGGGGGACCTGGAAATCGGTGGTCATGAGTTCCTTGCTCTGGGGTGTTTCAGAAATCGATTCCGGACTACTTGGAGTAGAGCTCGACGATGAGCTGCTCCTGAACCGGCGCCGAGATCTCGGAGCGCTCGGGGTAGCGCAGGACCTTGGCGGTGAGGGCATCGTGATCTGCCTGCAGCCAGGCCGGAACCGTGGATACGAGTTCGGTGGCCCGCTGGATCGTCTCGGTGGCTTTCGATCCCTGCTTGATCGAGATGATGTCCTCAGGACGTACCTGGTACGAGGGGATGTTCACCCGGCGGCCGTTGATCTGCCAGTGGCCGTGGGTGATCAGCTGCCGTGCCTGGCGCCTCGAGGCGGCGAAGCCGAGGCGCACGAGCACGTTGTCGAAGCGGGACTCGAGCAGGCGCAGCAGGTTCTCGCCGGTCACGCCGTCCTGGCGCGAAGCCTTCTCGTAGTAGGCGCGGAACTGCTTCTCCAGCACCTGGTAGTAGCGGCGGGTCTTCTGCTTCTCGCGCAGCTGCACCCGGTACTCCGACTGACGCAGGCGGCCGCGACCGTGCTCGCCGGGCGGGTAGGAGCGGCGCTCGACGCCGCACTTGTCGGTGAAGCAGCGCTCGCCCTTGAGGAAGAGCTTCTGGCCCTCGCGCCGGCACTGCTTGCACTGCGGAGCGGTATCGCGAGCCATCAGACCCTCCTCCGCTTCTTGGGGCGGCAGCCGTTGTGAGCCTGCGGGGAGACGTCCTTGACCGTGGTCACGTCGAG
>DASUQZ010000256.1:0-2306 GCA_036280335.1 Solirubrobacterales bacterium | reverse complement strand
CTGGAGCAGCTGGAGGAGGAGATCCGCCTGGCGATGGTCGAGCGCGACCCCAACGACGCCAAGAACGTGATCGTCGAGATCCGCGCCGGCACCGGCGGCGACGAGGCGGCGCTGTTCGCGGGCGACCTCTTCAAGATGCTGACCCGCTACGCCGACGAGCGGGGCTTCTCGACCGAAGTGCTCTCCCAGTCGGCCTCCGAGGCGGGCGGCTTCAAGGAGGTCACCTTCGAGGTCAAGGGCGAGGGCGCCTACTCGGTCTTCAAGTTCGAGGGCGGGACGCACCGCGTGCAGCGGGTGCCCGAGACCGAGTCGCAGGGGCGGATCCACACCTCGACGGCGACGATCGCGGTCCTGCCCGAGGTCGAGGAGGTCGAGGTCGAGGTCGACCAGAACGACCTGCAGATCGACGTCTACCGCTCCTCCGGACCGGGCGGCCAGTCCGTCAACACCACCGACTCGGCGGTGCGGATCACCCACAAGCCCACTGGGATCGTCGTCTCGATGCAGGACGAGAAGTCCCAGCTCCAGAACAAGGAGCGGGCGATGCGCGTGCTGCGGGCGCGGCTCTACGAGCGCGAGCTGGCCGAGCAGCAGGCGAAGATCGCCTCCGAGCGCAAGGCGCAGGTGGGCAGCGGCGAGCGCTCCGAGAAGGTGCGGACCTACAACTTCCCCCAGGGCCGGGTCACCGACCACCGGATCAAGCACACCTCGCACAACCTCGACGGCGTGCTGGCGGGGGACCTGGGCGAGTTCACCGACGCGCTGGCAGCCGAGGAGAAGAGACAGAGGCTCGAGGCAGCGGCCTCGGCCGCTTGAGCAGGTGGCGACGGTGACTGGCGCAGCCGCTCGCGAGGCGCTGACCTCGGCGATCGACGCGCTTGCCGCGGTCGGGGTCGAAGACCCACGGCTCGACGCGGAACTGCTGCTCGCCGAGGCGACGGGATGGAGCCGGGCCGCGCTTGCCGCCGACCCCGAGGTGGAGGTGCCGCCGCCGGCCGGGCGGCGCTTCGGCGAACTGGTACGGCGGCGGCTGCGACGCGAGCCGGTCGCCTACATCCTCGGCCGCAAAGGCTTCCGCAACCTCGACCTGGCGGTGGACCGGCGGGTGCTGATCCCACGCCCGGAGACCGAGCTGTTGGTCGAGCTGGCGCTGGAGATGAGACCGGCGCGCGTGCTGGACGTCGGCACCGGCTCGGGTGCGATCGCGCTCGCGGTCGCGGACGAGTTGCGGGACTGCGAGGTGACCGGGACCGACACGTCTGCGGCGGCGCTCGAAGTCGCCCGGGCGAACGCGGCGGAACGGTTCGGTTTCTCCGAACGCGTCCGCTTCCGCGAAGGCACGCTGCCTGAGGGCGAGAGCTTCGACCTCGTCCTCGCCAACCTCCCCTACGTCGCCGAGCGCGAGTGGCCTGGGCTCGAGCCCGAGGTAACGCAGTGGGAGCCCCGCGAGGCCCTCCTCGCCGGCCCCGACGGCCTCGACGCCTACCGCGCCTTCATCCCGGAGTCCGCCGGACTTTTGAGTCGCTATGCGGATCAAAAGTCCGGCGGACCCAAAGTGAGTGGCGCACTCGCGGTCGAGGTGGGGGAGGGGCAGGCGGCGGCGGTTGCGGCGTTGATGCGGGAGGCGGGATTCGTGGAAACTGAAACGCGACGCGACCTTGCCGGGATCGAGCGGGTAGTGGTCGGGGCGTGACGGAGCTCATACGGCTGACAAGCGGCGAGGCGCAGGTGGCGCGGAAGGCGCTGGAGCGCTGCGTGGCCGGCGGCGGCGTCGCCGTCTTTCCCTCAGACGGCCTCTACGGGCTCGCCTGCGACCCGCTCGACGCGGGGGCGATCGCGAAGATCCACCGGCTCAAGGGCCGCGACGACGGCAAGCCCTCGGCCGTCATGTACTTCTCGCCGCTGGCGATGCGGGAGCTGGTTGCCGCCCTCGGCCCACGCACCAAGGCGGCGATCAGCGCCTTGCTGCCGGGACCGGCGACGCTCGTGGTTGCCAACCCCCAGCGCCGCTATCCCCTTGCCTGTCGCGCCGACCGCGAACGGCTGGGCGTGCGCCTGATCGGCGGCCCGCTGGCCGGGACGATGTGCCCCGTCTTCCAGACCTCGGCCAACCTCAGCGGCGAGCCGGCGCCGGCTCGCTTCGAGGACGTGCCGCGGTCGATCGTCGACGGCGCCGACCTGGCGATCGACGGCGGCGAGCTGCCCGGCCTGCCCTCGACCGTCGTCGACATCGCCTCGATCGAGGAGGACGGCTCCTGGCGGGTCCTCCGCGACGGCGCCCTCTCGCCCGGGGACCTGGCGAGCAA
>DASUQZ010000255.1:0-2601 GCA_036280335.1 Solirubrobacterales bacterium | reverse complement strand
ACCCGTTCATCGTGCTCGCGACCCAGAACCTCGACGAGGTCGTCGACGCCGCGGTGGAGGCGCGCCTCGACAACACGGGCCAGTCGTGTAACGGCGCGAAGCGGTTCATCGTCGTCGACGAGCTCTACGACGACTTCCTCGAGAAGTTCAAGGAGCAACTCGGCGGCGCGAAGCCGGGCGACCCGACGGCCGAGGACACCGAGATCGGACCGCTCTCTTCGCAGACCGCGGCGGACCGGCTCGAGGACCAGGTCAAGCGGGCGGTCGCGAACGGGGCTGAGGTCGTCGTCGGCGGCAAGCGCGACGGCAACTTCTTCGAACCGACGATCCTCACCGGGATCAAGCCGGGCGACGAGGCTTCCCAGGAAGAGTTCTTCGGGCCGGTTGCCCAGGTTTACAAGGTCGGCTCCGAGGAGGAGGCGGTGGAGCTCGCCAACCAGACGCCGTTCGGGCTCGGCTCCTACGTGATGACCACCGACAAGGAGCAGGCCGAGCGGGTCGCCAACCGGATCGAAGCCGGGATGGTCTACGTCAACCTGGTCGGGGCCGACGCGCCCGAGCTGCCCTTCGGCGGCTTCAAGCGCTCCGGCTTCGGCCGCGAGCTCGGCCGTTACGGGGCCGACGAGTTCGTCAACAAGAAGCTGATCCGCAGCGCTTAGCGGCGCTGCGGATCACGCCTCACCGACAGATACGATCCCGGGCCTCGTGAGCCGACGTTCCTGGGGGGTCATCGCTGCCGTGCTGCTGGCGCTTGCCGCTTTCGCGGCGATCGCCAGCGCCGCCGACAACGAAGGCGACGACGTCCCGCGCTGTCACGGTCGCCAGGCGGAGATCGTCGGCACCGACGGCGACGACGTGATCCGCGGGACCCCGGAGCGCGACGTCATCTGGGCCGGCAAGGGCGACGACGTCGTCTTCGGCAGCCTCGGCAACGATCGGATCTGCGGTGGGCCGGGGACCGATGAGCTGCACGGCGGCCGCGGCAACGACGAGGTCTTCGGCGATGCCGGCGACGAGGACCAGGTCAACGGCAACCTCGGCGACGACAAGATCCTCGGCGGCCCCGGCGCTCGCGACGAGGTCGCCGGCGACCTCGGCATCGACATCGTCAACGGCGGGCCCGGGGCGGAAGACCTCGTCCACGGCGACTACGGCTACGACCGCATGTCCGGCGGCGCCGGTCCCCGCGACATCGCCTCCTTCGCGACGGCCCGGGCGGGCGGCAAGGGCAGCGGCGTCTGGGTCTCGCTGAAGGCGCACCGCGCCTACGGCGACGGCCACGACAAGCTCTTCGGCTTCGAGAGCATCGAAGGCTCGGCCTTCCGCGACACGCTGACCGGCAGCCCGCAGGCGAACGTGATCCTCGGCGGGCCCGGCGACGACCATCTCGTCGGCGGCGGTGGCCGCGACACCCTCGACGGGCAGCAGGGGAGCGACGGCTGCGAGGGCGCCAAAGGCCGGACCGCCTCCTGCGGCAAGGAAGCGCCGCCGAAGGCCTCGGCCTATGTCAACCTCAACCCGACCCCGGGCGGCGGCGCCGGTCTGCAGATCATCGGCGGCGGCGGCCGCGACCAGTTCGTCGTCGCCTACGACGAAGCCAACGACGTCTTTCACGTCACCGCGAAAAAGGGCGTCGCGATCGGCCTCGGCTGCGAGCGGCCGACCAACGACCCGCTCGCCATCGCCTGCCCGGCCGACGGCGCCGGGCGCTGGCTGATGGCCGACCTCGGCCCCGGCAACGACAGCCTGCGGGTGGAAGGGACGCTGGAGACGATCGGCAGCGTCCGCTTCGCCGGCGGCTTCGGCAACGACGTGATCAAAGGCGGCCCCGAGGACGATCTGATCGAGGCGGGGCCTGGGGCCGACAAGCTCTACGGCGGCGACGGCGCCGACGGCCTCGTCGGCGGCCTGCCCGGCCCGACCTTCATCTACGGCGAAGGCGACGGCGACCTGATGGCGGCCGGCGGCGGCTGCGCCGGCGGGGCGCTGGTCGGCGGCCCGGGACGCGACGACGCCTCCTTCGCCGAGACCCAGGCCCATCCCGGCCTCCTGATCATCTCCTTCATCAAGCACGCCGCCTGGGTGACGGGAGAAAAGAACTGCGACTCGGTCCATCTCTCGCCCACCAACGAGGACATGGAGGGCTCCTTCGACTGGGACGTCCTGATCGGCGACAGCGGCCCCAACGCGATGCTCGGCCAACCCGGCGAGGACCGCTTCTACGGCATGGGCGGGGACGACATCATCGACGCCCGCGACGGCGTCAAAGACTTCTCGATCCAGTGCGGCAAGGGCACGCCACCGCTGAAGAAGATCATCAAGCGCAAGGGCGGCAAGACCGAAACGAAGGAAATCCCCGGCACCGGCAAACCAGCCGGCCGAGCAATCACCGACGCCTTCGACCCGAAGCCGTACAACTGCGAATACGTCAAGTACGGCACCCCAGTCCCCGGCCTCCACGGCTAAAGCCGCAATAGCCCAAGAGCCGGGTTAAACCTCGCAAAGTCGGACAGCCCCTGGTCCGCAATAGCCGCGGGACGGGGCCGCAGGGGGAGAACCCGGGTGGCGTTCGTCCTTTCCCCACCTATGTCGGGGAAAGGA
>DASUQZ010000254.1:0-4815 GCA_036280335.1 Solirubrobacterales bacterium | reverse complement strand
TCTTCGGCATCGCCACCGACTCGACGCTCGCCGTCACCGCCCGTTCGGCCGCCGACCGCGACCTCCTGGAGACCGCCGTCGAGCACCTCCTGACCGACGGCTATCCCGGCTTCGAAGCGGTCTCCAACACCGAGTTCAAGCAGCAGTACGAGGACGCCGTCAACCAGCAGTTCGCCTTCTTCAACGCGATCATCGGCATCGCCGTCATCGTCGGCCTGCTCGGGATCGTCAACACGCTCTCGATGTCGGTGCTGGAGCGCACCCGCGAGATCGGCGTCCTGCGCGCCCTCGGCGGCTCGAGGTGGCGGATCCGCCGGGCGATGCTCGACGAGAGCATGATGATCTCCCTGGCCGGGAGCCTGGTGGGCATCGCCTCGGGCCTGCTCGTCGGCACGGTCTGGCTCGTCTCGATACGCGAGAGCACCCTGGTCGGCCTGCAGCTGCAGGTTCCGACCGGAATCCTCGTCCTGATCGCCGTGCTCGGAGTCGTCATCGGCACCCTCGCCGCGATCCTCCCGGCGCGCCGCGCCGCCCACCTGGACCCGCTGGAGGCGCTGACCTACGAGTGACGGCGCGCTGGCGAGCTCAGCCCGGCCGGCGGGCGCGGATGATCGCCGAGCCGGCGCAGTCGTGGACCCGGTGGGTCTCGACGATCTCGACGTCGACGAGGCCGGCATCGAGGAGCGCCCGCTCGAACTCGCGCCGCGTCAGCGCCCCGGCGATGCAGCCGGTCCACTGCGCCATGTCGGCTCGCGTCGCCTCGTCCATGTCCTCGTCGGCGATCACGTCGGAGACGGCGAAGCGGCCGCCCGGCTTCAGCACCCGGGCCGCCTCGGCCAGAACGCGCGGCTTGTCGCCGGAGAGGTTGATCACGCAGTTGGAGATCACCACGTCGACCGACTCGGCGGGGAGGGGGATCGCCTCGATCTCGCCGCGCAGCCACTCGACGTTCTCGACCCCCGCCTTGCGCTGGTTCTCGCGAGCCAGCGCCAGCATCTCGTCGGTCATGTCGAGCCCGTATGCCTTGCCGGTCGGGCCGACCCGCCGGGCGGAGAGCAGCACGTCGATCCCGCCGCCCGAGCCGAGGTCGAGCACGGTTTCCCCGGCGTTCAGCTCGGCGACGGCGGTCGGGTTGCCGCAGCCGAGCGACGCCATCGTCGCCGTGTCGGGAAGCTCGCCCCGCTCCCCCTCGCCGTAGAGGCCGGCGCCGAAGACCTGGGCTTCCTCCTCGCTGAGGACGGTGCCCGTCCCGCAGCACGAGGCGCCGCCCTCGGCGGTGACGTTTTCGGCGGCTGCCGCGTAGCGGGAGCGGACCGCCTCGCGGACCTCGTCGCCCTCGGGGCGGCCGGCCGAGCAGCCGCAGCTCGAGGACTCCGCGGAGCAGCACCCGTCCTTCTCGGAAGGCTCGCAGCAGGTGGCCTGCTGCTCGGGAGCGCAGCAGGTCGAGGTGGTGGTATCGGGCGAATCGGTCAGGTCAGCCATGCGGAAAACTCCTCCAGGGAATCGGGGATCACGTAGTAGTAGGCCCACAGCCCCTGACGCTCGGAGCCGACGATCCCGGCTTCGCGCAGCTTCTTGAGGTGGTGGGAGACGGTCGGTTGGGAGAGGTCGAACAGGGGGACCAGCTCGCAGACGCAGACCTTGCCGGCGTGCTTTCGCAGCACGTCGACGAGCTGGAGGCGGATCGGGTCGCCGAGCGCCTTGGCGACCTGCGCCATCCGCTGGGCCTGCTCGCGCTCGACGTCGGGATAGACGACCGGCTCGCAGCAGGGGCGGCCGGCGGGACGCTTGGTTTTGGGAGCGAGCTCCAGATCGACAGTCATCTATTCATAGATATCAATTGAATCGATGTTTGTCAATACAGCCGGTGCGAGCTATCCCTGCCGTCGCGACGTGGGAGGATCCGGACATGGGCGATGCCGCGTCTGCACCCGTCTACGCACTGAACCTCTTCGACGTCGCCGACCGGGAGGAGTACCTGGCTTACTCGCGCCGTTCGGCGCGGGAGGTCGAGCGACACGGCGGTCGGGTCGTCGCGCTCGGGAAGTTCTCCGAGGCGATAACGGGTGACATCGAGCCGCGGCAGGCTCTGATCCTCGTCGAATGGAAGAGCCGGGCCCACTTCGACGGCTACCGCAGCGACCCCGCTCTCGCCGATCTCCACCCCCACCGGGAAGCCGGCGGCGGCAACTACGTCTGGCACCTGTTCGACAAGCTCGAGGACCTGCGGCCGCTGCTGAGGCCGGCCTAGCGCCGGGAGTTCAGCAGGGCGGGTCTCCCCGCAGCATCCAGCACCCGTTTTCGGCGCTGACCAGGCGGCCCTCCTCCTGCAGGCTCGCGAGGGCGGTGGTGACCGAGGGTCGCCTGGCGCCGACCAGCTCGGCCAGGAGCCGGTGGGGAAGGCCGATCGGGATGCGGATTCCGTCCGTCACCGGCTCCCCCCACCGCTCGGCCAGGTGCCAGAACAGGATCAGGAGCCGCTCCTCGAGGCCGACGATGCTGGAGATCGCGGCGGCGGCCGTCGAAGCGCGGGAGCGGTTGACGCCCCGCGCGATCAGGTTGGAGGCGATCGCCGGCCAGCGCCCCAGCCCTCGCGCCACGGCGGGGCCGAGGATCACGATCGTCGTCGGCTCGAGGATCTCCCAGGACGCGCGGCAGAAGGAGGAGGCGTCTTCCTGCCACGGTCGCAGGAGATCCCCGCAACCCAGCAGCTCGACGCTGCGCCCGCGGTCGACCTCGACCCTGCGGACCAGCAGGCCGCTGCAGACGAGGTAGCCGAGCTGCTCGGGCTCCGGGGGGCCGGGCCCCGGGTCCCAAGGCCCCTTCTTCAGCATCGCCGCCTGGACGGGCAGCGACCCGGCGGCCACGGCACTCTCCTCCGCCGACAGGCCTTCGGCCAGTCGCGGATCGCACTCGAGCAGCTGCACGACGCGCACCCTCACCTCCGTTCGCGAACCGGCTTCGACTACAGAACAACGGGAAGTACCGGAAGTTGTCAATGCTGATCCTCGAGGGCGTTTCCGACCGCTGCCCCGAGGGAAGCCACCTGATGTGAGCCGCGTGTTCTGGCCGACGACGCTCTTCGCGGCGATCTTCGTCACCGCGGCGGCCCTTTGGTACGTCACCGCCCCGCCCAAGGGCGTCGACGGCTACCGCGAGCGGGCGGCGTCGACGGCGGAGACGCTGGTCTCGCAGCTGGAGACGGCGCGGTTGTGGGCGCAGAGCGAGGAGGAGGGGAAGGCGCTGCGGACGTCCGTCCTCGTCGGCTTCGAGGAGACCGAGGAAGACGCCGAAGCCGCAGCCAGCGCGTTCGAAAGCTACGAGCCGCCGGACGGGGTTGCCGATCTCCGCGAGGAGCTGACGAGCCTCGCCGCCGAAGCGACCGAGGCGCTGGCGGCGCTGCGAATCGCCGCCCAGCAGGAGCGCTGGGAGGACGTGCCGGAGCTGAGCCGCCCGCTGCCGGAGCTCTCCGAGAAGCTCAGCGCCCTCGAGGAGGGGGCGGAGCCGTGAAGAAAGCCTTCGCCTTCACCCTCGGCACGCTCTCGGCGATCGGCGGCTTCATCGACATCGGCGACCTCGTCGCCGACGCCCAGGTCGGCGCCCGCTTCGGCCTCCGCCTCGCCTGGGTGACGCTCTTCTCGGTGGCCGGGATCATGTGCTTCGCCGAGATGGCGGGGCGGGTCTCGCTGAAGACGCAGCGGCCGGCGCTCGCCCTGGCGCGCTCGCGGCTCGGCCCCCGCTTCGGGCTCTTCGGCCTGGTCGGGTCCCTGCTCGTCACCGCCCTGCTGGTGATGGCCGAGCTGGCCGGCGTCGCTCTGGCGCTGCAACTGGCGACCAGCCTCAACTACCTGCTCTGGGTCCCGGTCGCGGCGCTGCTCGTCCTGCTCGTGTTCTGGCTCCTCCCGTTCGAAATCATGGAGCGGCTCTACGGGATGCTCGGCCTGGCGATGCTGGTCTTCGTCGTCGCCGTCTTCCAGCTCGACCCGGACTGGTCGACCCTGACCGAGTCGGCGACGACCGTGGCTCCCACCGAAAAGGAGAGCTGGGCCACCTACCTCTTCTTCGTCGTCACCCTGATCGGCGCGCAGATGACGCCCTACGAGATGTTCTTCTTCTCCTCCGGAGCGGTCGACCACCGCTGGCGGCCGGAGAACATCAAGGAGCTGCGCGCCAACGTGCTGATCGGCTTCCCGCTCGGCGGGCTGCTGGCGGTGGCGATCCAGGCGACCGCCTTCCTCGTCCTCTTCGAGCCCGGGATCACCGTCGAGCACCTCTCCCAGACGGCGCTGCCGGTCGCGGTGGCGCTCGGCAAGATCGGGCTGATCGTCGCCATCGTCGGGATCTTCGCCGCCACCTTCGGGGCGACCCTCGAGACCCTCTTCGCCACCGGCTACGACGTCGCGCAGTACTTCGGCTGGTCCTACGGCAAGGTGCAGCCCCCGTCCAGGGCCTCCCGCTTCACCACCACGATGCTGGCGATGCTGCTCGGGGCCACGGCGCTGGCGCTGACCACGGTCAACCCGATCACGGTGACGATCGTCGCCGTCGTCTTCAGCGCCTCCCTGCTCCCCTTCCTCTTCCTGCCGGTGCTGCTGGTCGCCAACGACCGCGAGCTGATGGGGGAGATGGCCAACGGCAGGCTTTCCAACTTCGTCGGCACCGCCACCCTCGGCGTCTCCTGCGTCGTCTCGGTGCTGGCGCTGCCGCTCCTCGTCCTTACCAAGGGAGGGACGGTATGAGCCGCTCGATCAGCCTCCGGATCGCCCTGCTCGACAACCAGGTCGTCGACTGCAACCGCCTGCCGATCGGGCGGGT
>DASUQZ010000253.1:0-2156 GCA_036280335.1 Solirubrobacterales bacterium | reverse complement strand
GACGTTGAGGGCGACGATCCCGACCAAGAGCAGGCCGAGGACGGCGATCCAGGCGCGGCCGCGGGTCATCCGCACGACCAGGCCCGAGTCCGGCAGCTGGCCGACGGCTACGGCGGTGCGACCGGCGACGACGGCGAGCCTTGGTCGGCCGGCGGGCGCGCGTTTCGGAGTCGGCTTGCGCGCGGGAGCGCGTCGCGCGGGAACGCGCGCCGGAGCCGCGACCGCCCGCGGGCGGGTCGGTTTGCGCGCGGGCGCCTTCGCCGGCGCCGCGACCGCCCTCGAGCGGGTCGGTTTGCGTGCCGGAGCTTTCCGTTTCGGCGGCGGCGTCGTCCGCGAGGGCGCGGGGGCCGGGGCGGTGCGGCGGGCGGGGGCGGCGACGGCCATCAGCCCGCCTCCCCCGGCTGCTGCGCCTCGGCGATCTTCATGGCGGCGCGCAGGTGGGCCGAGCGCGAGCGCGGGTTCTCCTCCATCTCCTCCGGGCCCGGGGAGACGGCGCGGCGGGTCAGCAGCTCGGCCTCGGGCTCATGACCGCAGACGCAGACGGGGATCTCCGGCGGGCAGACGCAGCCGCGCGCCTTCGCGGCGAGGAACTGCTTCACCGGCCGGTCCTCGAGCGAGTGGAACGAGATCGCCGCAAAGCGTCCGCCGACCTTCAGCTGCGACCAGGCCAGCGGCAGCGCTTCCTCGAGCGCCTCGAGCTCGCCGTTGACGGCGATCCGGATCGCCTGGAAGCTGCGCTTGGCCGGGTGGCCGCCGCCGAAGCGGGCGGAGGCCGGCATCCCGGCCTTGATCGCGTCGACCAGCTCGGCCGTGGTGGAGAGCGGGCGGCGGCGGACGATCTCGCGGGCGATCCCGCCGGCGTGGCGCTCCTCGCCGAAGCGGCGCAGGACCTGGGCGATCCGCGCCTCCGGCCACTCGTTGACCAGGTCGGCGGCGGTGAAGCCCTGGCGCGTGTCCATCCGCATGTCGAGCGGCGCGTCGTAGGAATAGGAGAAGCCCCGCTCGCGCGCGTCGACCTGCATCGAGGACATCCCCAGATCCATGTAGACCATGTCTGGGCGTATTCCTTCGCCCTCCAGGGCCCGAAGTCCTGCGGCGAAGTCGGCGCCGACGAAGAGGGTCCGGCAGCGGGCCTCGGCGGCGAAGCGGTTGAAGCGCTCCTCGGCGGCGGGGTCGCGGTCGATCCCGATCAGCGTCCCCTCCGGCCCGATCGCCTCGGCGACCCGGCGGGCGTGACCGCCGGCCCCGAAGGTGCAGTCGACGGCAGTCTGGCCCGGCTCCGGCGCCAGCAGCGAGACCAGCTCGGGCGCGAGCACCGGCTCGTGTTCGCTCATGACCACCTCGACGGGGCGCAGCTTGCCGACGGGCCGATTTCTCTCCATATAGGGGTGAAATCGGTCCATCGACGCGTGTTGGCTGGCGGCGGCATTCAGTCTCATGATCACGCGGTCCCGGCGGAAGCGAGCCCCTCGGCGATCTCGGGGGCGGCGGCGTCGAGCTCTTCCTCCTGCTTGGCCCAGGCCTCGGCGTTCCAGATCTCCAGGTACTCCCCCGCCCCGATGACGACGCAGTTGCCGTCGAGCCCGGCGTGCTCGATCAGCGGCCTGGGGATGCGGATGCGGCCGGCGGAGTCGAGCTTCTCGTCGAAGGAGCCGCCGTGGAAGCGGCGGCGCAGCTGGCGGGCGTCGCGCCCGAAGGGGCTGTGCGGCGAGAGGAAGCGGTCGGAGAGCTGCTCGAACTCGCTGGTCGTATGCACCCAGACGCAGGGGTCGAAGCCCTTGGAGAGAACGATTCCGTCAGCCAGCGAAGCCCGGAAGCGAGAGGGGACCGTAAGTCGGTCCTTGGAATCGAGGCTGTGCTCGTAGAGACCCCTGAACGCCACTGCGGCCGAGTCCTTTCTGAGAGCCGGAAAAGAGTTGGACCGGAGTGATGAGGTGGGAGGAGCCTCACCACCCCGGTCCTGGGCTTCAACTCGATCGCCACAATAACCCACTCTCCCCCACTTTGCAACACGACCTTCCCCTGCAACCCCATTTGCATCCGCCTCCCCGCCCGGTAGGTTGCGCCCGTGGGCAGTCCTGAGCAGAGCCAGCCGGTCATCACCGAAGCCGTCGCCACCGGCGTCCCCGACGACGCCAACGACCTCCGCGGCCATC
>DASUQZ010000252.1:0-5262 GCA_036280335.1 Solirubrobacterales bacterium | reverse complement strand
AGGGCGCGGCGACGTAACCTATGCGCATCAGTCGACTGGTCGATTCATCGGATGCCCTCAGGGATGCTGCGACATCCCCCAAGGACACGCGGCTCGTGCCGCTCGGCGCCGCCTACCTGCTGGCGGCGCTGTTCGCGATCGCCGTCGGCTTGCTGGCGCCGCTGGTCTTCGGCCACTTCTCCCGGCGCGAGGAGATCATCCTCGCCTCGGCGATGGTCGCCTGCCTGGGCGCGGTGGGGGTGGGGATCGTCCTCCTGGTCCGCCGGCTGCGGGCCAGCCACGACGCGCTCTGGGCGCTGGCCCGGCGCGACGAGCTGACCGGGGTCGGGAACTACCGCGCCCTGCACGAGCGGCTGGCGGCGGAAATCGCCCGCCACCAGCGCCACGGGCGCGAGTTCGCGCTCGTCCTCCTCGACCTCGACGGGTTCAAGGACGTGAACGAGCGCCACGGCCACCTCGAAGGCGACCGGCTCCTCGCCGAGATCGGCGCCTCGCTGCGCAAGGAGGTGCGGGGCGAAGACTCGGTCTTCCGGCAGGGCGGCGACGAGTTCGCGGTGATCGTCCCCGAGGTCAACGCCGAAGAGGCCGGCGAAGTGGCGAAGCGGCTGCGCGCCCGCGTCGCCAGTCGCGGCTTCGGCAGCGACGAGTTGAGGCCGCTGACGGCGACGACCGGCTTCGCGATGTTCCCGGCCGACGGGCGCACCGTCGACGACCTGCTCGGCGTCGCCGACGCCGACCTCTTCGCGGCCAAGCCCGGCGAGCGCCCCCGGGACCCGGCTTAGGGCGCCTGGGGCGCCGGCGGCGCCGCCATCAGCTCGACGCGGTGGCCGCCGGGGGCGATCGCGAGCGCGCGCGGCTCGCCCCAGTGTTCGCGTTTGGGCTCGACCTCGAAGCCACGCTCGCGCAGTCGCTCGACCGTCTTGTCGAAGTCGGCGACGACCACCGCCATGTGCCCCGGCGACGGCACCGTCGGCTCCTCCTCGGGCATCAGGTGCACCTGCGTCCCCTCCCGCTCGAGCCAGGTGTACTTCCGCAGCGTTTCGGGCGGCTCGACCCGCGCGAACCCGATCAGCTCGAAGAAGCCGGCAGCGGCCTCGACCTCAGCCGGCGCGACCTCGATCCCGACGTGATGGAGCACGCCAAGAATCTACAGAGATGCATCACTTACGTATGCTTTTGTCTGCTACAGTGGCTGCCATGGAGGCAGCAGTCGCAGACAGGGAGGCAGAGATGGTGGAATGGACCGACGGGCGTCTGGACGAACTCAGCAAGCGAGTCGATGACGGCTTCGCGAATGTCGACCGCCGGTTCGAGCAAGTCGACCGCCGTTTCGATCAAGTCGACCAGAAGTTCGAGCAAGTCGACCGGCGGTTCGAGCAGGTCGACCAGAAGTTCGAGGAGGTCAACAAGAAGATCGACGAGCAGGGTCAGACGATGCCTAAAGAGTTTGCCCGCGTCGATCAGAAGCTCATCAAGGTCGATGGTCAGTTCGAGCGGGTCGGCGAAAGGTTCGACGAAATGGTCCTCCACTTCGGAAGAGTGGAATCCGAACTGGTGAGGGTGAACGACCGCTTGGATGGGTTCCATCGGTCCATGGCCTGGGTCGCATGGACGCTGTCAATCGGACTGCTGGGGTTGCTCGGTGTGCTGACCGGAATAGTCGCTACGAAGTTCTGATCAGAGCAGCAGCGAGCCGAGGGCGGCGAGGACCACGATCGCGGTGGACCACGTCACGGCCTCGGCGGTGATCTCCATGTCGAGGCCGTAGGCGTGGGCGATGACTAACGAGTTGAGGCCGGAGGGCATCGCCGAGAGGAGGCGGTAGGCGGCGGGGAGGTCGATCAGGGGGGCGGCCATAAGCATCAGCAGGGCGGGGACGATCGCGAGGCGGGTGGCGATCACGAGCATCACCGGGCGGGTCAGCGGCGGCGGCATCGGCAGCTCGCCGTGTTCGGCGTTCTCGGCGAGGGTGGCGCCGACGGCGAAGAACCCGATCGGGAGGATCGCGACGATCAGGATCTGCGAGAGGTCGACGAGGGCGTCCGGGGCGAGGGCGTCGGGGGCGAGCAGGCCGGCAATCGCCGCGTAGAGGGGCGGGTTGCGGGTGAAGAAGGCGCCGACGCGCTGGCGCGGGGTTTCGCCCGCCTTGGTCCCGAAGGCGGCGCCGACCGCGAAGGCGCCGAGGAGCAGGCACGGCCCGGTGACGAGGACGTCGTAGAGGACCGCGGTCGGCAGCTCGTCGCGGCCGAGCAGGGCCACCGCCAGCGGATAGCCGAGGTAGCCGGTGTTGACGCTGAGCACGGTGCAGACGACCGCGCCCACCTGGGGGCGGGTCAGATCCAGGAACCGGCTCGCCACCGCCCAGGCGAAGAAGGCGCCGAGGGAGGAGGCGGCGATTCCCAGCAGCAGCCCGACCCCGTTGTCGACGTCGATCTCGCTGGCGGCGACGTTGAAGAAGATCACCGGCGGCAACAGCACGTAGAGCAGCAGCGAGAGAGCGCTCCGCGAGGCCCTGGCGGCGCCCTCCGGCCAGCGGCCCTCCGACCAGACGCCGAAGACGACGGCCGCGACGATCGCGCCGGTGGTGAGCAGGACCCCCATGTTCGGAAAGGGGGGCTAGAAGAGGGCGGCGCCGGCTTGGCTGGCGAAGTCCACGAGCGGCTGGGGGACGATGCCGAAGAAGATCGTCGCGGCGGCGGCGAGCAGGGCGGGGCCGACCAGGTACCAGCGGCGGCCGGCCTCGGGGTCGACGGGGTCGGCCTCGGGGGAGGCGCCGGCGATCGCGGGACGGGCACCCGCCGCCCCCTCGCCCTCGGGCCGCATCCACATCGCCGCGACCACCCGCAGGTAGTAGGCGAGCGAGATCATCGTCCCGACGGCGATGAAGACCGCCAGCCAGGTGTAGTCGCCCTCGACCAGGGCCTCGATCAGGTAGAGCTTGCCGATGAAGCCCGCCGTCGCCGGCAGCCCGACCAGCGCCAGCATCGAGATCGTCAGCGGCCAGGCCAGCAGCGGCCGCTCGACGCCGAGGCCGCGGATGGCGCGGATGTCGTCCCCGAAGACCGTTTCCCGCTCGCGGGCGACGACCACCGCGAAGGCGGCCAGGTTCATGAAGGCGTAGGCGGCGAGGTAGAAGACGAGCGAGCTCGCCCCCTCGTCGGAGAGGACCACGACGCCGCCGAGCATGTAGCCGGCCTGGGCGACGCCGGAGTAGCCGAGCAGCCGCTTCAGCGAGTCCTGCCCGAGCGCGCCGACGTTGCCGACGACGATCGAGATCGCCGCCAGGGCGGCCAGCGCCGGCTGCCACTCGTCGAGCTGCGAGCCGAGGGCGACGTCGAAGAAGCGCAGGAAGACGGCGAAGGCCGCGGCCTTGGTCGCCACCGCCATGAAGGCGGTGATCGGGGTCGGGGCGCCCTGGTAGACGTCGGGCGTCCACTGGTGGAAGGGGGCGATCGAGGCCTTGAAGGCGAGGCCGACCGTCGCCATCGCGATCCCGATCAGGATCAGCGGGTCGCCGTCGAGGCCCTCGCGGGCGATCCCGTCGGCGATCCCGCCGAAGTCGGTCGACCCGGTGCCGCCGTAGAGGAAGGCCATCCCGTAGAGCAGCGTCGCCGAGCCGATCGAGCCGACGATCAGGTACTTCAGCCCCGACTCCAGCGACCCCTCGCGCCGCAGGTTGGTGGCGCAGAGGATGTAGAGCGGGATCGAGAGGATCTCCAGGGCGACGAAGAAGCTGACCAGGTTGGTCGCCTGGGTGAGCAGGACCATCCCCAGCACCGAGCCCAGCAGGAGCGAGTGGTACTCGCCGGAGCCGGCTTCCTCGGTCGCGCGCTCGCGGATCGAGAGGAGGACGCAGAAGACCGCCATCAGGATCGCGATCAGCGAGATCGAGATCGCCAGGTCGTCGAGCCGCAGGGCGCCGGCGATCAGCGTCTCCGGCTCATCCCAGCGCTCGATCAGGAGACCGGCGGTGATCAGGAGGGTGGTCGTCGTCATCACCGGCGCGCTCCGCTTGAACGGCTCGAAGACGGCGCTGAGGAGGACGACGCAGATGCCGACCGTGAGCGCGATCAGCGGCGCGATGCCGGCGTAGTCGATGCTGGGCTCGTGGAAGTTCATGGTTCCTTGATCACTATCGGGCGTTCGAAGTGCAGGTCGTGCTCTGCCAGCTTCGCCTCCGGCGCCTCGCTGCGGTGCACCTTGGCGACGGTCCGCTCGACCGTCGGCGCGGTGCGCTCGAGGATCAGCTGCGGGTAGAGCGCCAGGCCGACGATGCAGAGGACGAGCGGAACGAGGACGACGCCGTCGCGCACCCCGATCTCGCGCGAGAGCAGGCCCTCCGGCGCACGGTTGTGCATCGTCTGCTGGTAGAGGCGCAGCGCGTAGAAGGCCGCCATCGCGACGCCGGCGGCGGCGATGAAGGCGTAGACGATCTTCGCCTGGAAGAGGCCGTTGAGGATGTAGAACTCGCCGATGAAGTTGGCCGAGCCCGGCATCGCCAGGGTGGCGAGGGCGACGATCAGGAAGAGCGCCGCCAGCACCGGCGCCCGCAGCGCCAGCCCGCCCATCTCGCGGATGTCCTCGCTGCCGGTCCGCTCGAGCAGCAGCGCGACGATGATGAAGATCGGCGCGACCACGAGGCCGTGGTTGACCATCTGCAGGATCGCCCCGTCGGCCCCGTCGGCGCGCAGCGCGAAGATCCCGGCGGTGATGAAGCCGAGCTGGGCCACGGAGGAGTAGCCGGCGATCAGCCGCACGTTGGTCTGGGTGAAGGCCATCACCGAGCCGTAGAGGATCGAGGCCAGCGCGATCACCAGGATCGCCTCCTGGAACTCGACCGTGGCGTCGGGGAAGAGCGGCAGCACCACCCGCAGGAACCCGTAGGCGCCGACCTTGGCGAGGACGCCGGAGAAGACGACCAGCACCGGCAGCGGCGCCGCCCGGTAGGCGTCGGGCATCCAGCCGTGCAGGAGGAAGGCCGGCATCTTGACCAGGAAGGCCGCCGCGAAGAACCAGAAGATCCAGCGCTGGCTGCCCTCGCCGAGCGGCTCTTCGGCGAGCGCGGCGATCGAGAAGGTGAGCTCGCCGCCGTCGGCGGCGAGGATTCCGACCGCGATCGCCGCCACCAGCATCAGCAGCGACCCGATCAGGGTGTAGACGATCATCTTCAGCGTCGCCGCCGAGGCGGTGCGGCCGCCTTCGGCGACCCGGTCGTATCCCCAGGCGCCGAAGAGGAAGTAGAACGGCACCAGCATCAGGTCG
>DASUQZ010000251.1:0-4509 GCA_036280335.1 Solirubrobacterales bacterium | reverse complement strand
GCCTTTGTAGAAGCCCTTGAGGTCGAGCGAGTCGACCGCTCCGGTTTCGGCCAGGGCCGCGATCAGCTCGTCATCCCAGTCGTTGGCCGGGTCGAGCTTGAAGCGCAGCGTCGGGTAGACGGCGAGGCGGGCGAGCAGCGGCTCGATCGAGGAGCGCGCGCCCTCTTCGAAGGGTGCGAGGCGCATCGAGTTGACGAAGTTCAGCGGCCGCGGCTCGCGGCCGAGCGCGGCGGAGAGGTTGGTGCCGGCCTGGCGCAGCGCCAGGTCCATCGCCGCCGACTCGAAGGCCCAGCGGCGGTAGTCGTAGGAGATCTCCTCCCGCACCGGCGGCCCGGCCGGGAAGAGGTCGATCCAGTCGAGCCGGTCGGAGAACTCGGCGAAGGTGAACCTGCCGGTCAGTCCTTCGGGCGGGCCGTGGTCCTGCTGCGCGATGTGGTCGACCGCGTCGTAGACGACGTCCTCGCCGATCCCCTCCTGGCCACCGCCGCGGAACCTGACGATCGTCGTCAGTCGCTCCATCGAGCCGAGCTCAATCCCCAGCCCCTCGAACTCGCAGCTCTCGATCTGAAGCGGCAAGTCCGCGATCGCGCCGAAGCTGGCCATCGCCACAACCTAGCGCGCCACGCGCAGCGTCTTCAGCTCGCGGTCACTGCCACCGCGTACGTATCCACCGTGGGCCAAGGATTCGCGGATGAAGTCGAGGGTCTCTGGCGTCAGGCGCTCGCCCGGCAGGACGTTGGGGATCCCCGGGGGGTAGGCGGCGAGGCCCTCGGCGGCGACGCGGCCGGCGGCGGCGTCGAACGGGACGACTTCCTGCGGCCCGAGGAAGGCCTCCCGCGGGGTCAGCACAAGCTCCCCCCACGGCGGCGCCGGCGCCAGCTTCTCGTCGGGCGCCCCCGGCGTCGCCTCCAGCTCGGCGACCGCCTTGCGCAGGCCCTCGACCAGCCGCTTGCCGGTCTCCTCGGCGCGCTCGCCGACGCCGAAGATCGCGACGACGACGTTGCCGGAGTAGAGCTCGAGGTCGATGTCGCTCACCTGGAAGGCCGCTTTCCAGAGGCGCTGAGCGCTGGAGCCGGTCCCGCGCACGTCGATTCCCAGCCGCAGCGGGTCCCAGCCGGCGACGCCGGGTCGCCCCACCATCCGCTCGTCGAGGACGTCGAGGCCGGGGATCTCGCGGATTCGCTCGCGGATCTCGGCGAGCGCCTCCAGCGCCTCCCCCAGCATCTCCTCGCCGTGGACGTAGACCTGCCGCCGCGCCGCGTCGAGCGAGCCGGTGAGCAGGCCGCTGGGGCTGGTCGTCTCGACCAGGCTGACGCAGCGGTCGACGACGGCGTCGTCGATCCGGCCGTCGCGGCCGACGTGCAGCATCGCCGCCTGGGTGAGGCTGCCGACGATCTTGTGGGTCGAGGAGGTGACGAGATCGGCGCCGCAGGAGAGTGCGTCCGGCGGCAGGTCGGGGTGGAAGTGGAGGTGGGCCCCCCAGGCCTCGTCGACGACCAGCGGCACCCCCCGCGAGTGAGCCACCTCGGCGAGACCGGCGACGTCCGCGCAGGCGCCGAAGTAGGTCGGCGAGACGACCATCGCCGCCACCGCCTCCGGCGTCTCCTCCAGCGCCGCCGCCAGCGAGTCCGGGGTCAGGCCGTGGGCGATGCCGAGCTCCGGGTCGAGCTCGGGCGCGACGAAGGTCGGGCGCATCCCGCTCAGCACCAGGCCGTCGATCACCGAGGAGTGGACGTTGCGCTGGACGACGACGCGGTTGCCGCCGTGGGCCAGGGCCATGCAGGCCGCGTGGTTGCCCTGCGAGGCCCCGTTGATCAGGAACCAGGTGCGGCCGGCGCCCCAGGCCTCGGCGGCGAGCTGCTGCGCCTGCTGGAAGGGCGTCGGTTCGGGACCGATATCGACGCCTTCGGTGACCGAGGGGATGTCGTTGCGCAGCCCCGCCTCGCCGACCAGCTCCGCCATGGCCGGGTCGGCGCCGATGCCGCCCTTGTGGCCGGGGACCTGGAAGCGTGCGGGGTCGCGCTTCGCGTAGGCCAGCAGGGCGTCGACGTAAGGAGTGGAGTCCTGGCCTCCTGACATCGATTCGAGTCTACGGGTCCGGTTTTGGGCGACTGGACAAATCGGCAGCCGATCTTTGGACAGTCCCGAGCCGGCCGGTCCTGGAGAATCCAGGGATGAGGCACACCCGACTCGGCTACTGGATCGAGGAGGCGGGGAAGGCGGAGCCGGGCCCGGCGCTCAGCGGCGACCTGGAGGCGGACGTCCTCGTCGTCGGCGGCGGCTACACCGGGATGTGGACCGCCTGGTACGCGCGGCAGCTGGAGCCCGAGGCGCGGGTCGTCCTGCTCGAGGCCGAGCCGGTTTGCGGCCGCGGACCGAGCGGCCGCAACGGCGGCTTCTGCAACGCGATGTGGTTCTCGCTGGCGACGATGCGGGACCGTTGGGGCGCCGGGCCGGCGCTGGCGACGGCGCGTGCCGCGCAGGACGCGGTGGAGCGGATCGAGGCGTTCTGCGAGGAGCAGGGCGTCGACGCCTGGGTCCGGCCGGCGGGATACGTGCAGGTCTCGACGGCGCCCGCGCACGACGGTTCCTGGTCGCGGGCGGTGGAGGCCTGCCGCGAGCTCGGCGTGCCGGAGATGCTGGAGACGCTGAGCGAGGCCGAGGTGGCCGAACGCTGCCAGTCCCCCGCCTTCCGCGCCGGCGCCGTCTCGCCGACCTCGGCGACCGTGCAGCCGGCGCGCCTGGCCCTGGGGCTGCGGGAGAAGCTGCTGGCGGCGGGGGTGGAGATCTTCGAGTCCTCGCCGGTGCGCTCGTTCCACGAGAGCGGCGACGGGGTCGAAGCGCGCACCACCGCTGGCTCCGTCCGCGCCGGCCGCGGCGTCCTGGCGATCGGCAGCGCCGCCAAGGGCCGCCGCGGCCCCCTGCGCGACCGCCTCACCGTCGCCTCCTCCCACATCGTCCTCACCGAGCCGGTGCCCGACGTGCTCGAGCAGATCGGCTGGACCGGCGGCGAGTGCATCACCGACTCCCGCTCCCTCCTGCACTACTTTCGCACCACCCCCGACGGCCGCATCGCCTTCGGCTGGGGAGGCGGCCGCATCGCGATGGGCGCCCGCACCAAGGGCCGCGCCGAGGTCGACCCCGCGGTAGTCGCCGCCGCCACCGAGGACCTCCACGACTACTTCCCCGCCCTACGCGGCCGCCGCATCACCCACGCCTGGGGCGGCCCGATCGACGCCTCCCCGACCCACCTCCCCGCCGTCCACTCCCTCACCCACCACCGCGCCTTCGTGGCCGCCGGCTACACCGGCAACGGCGTCGGCCCGAGCAACATGGTCGGCCGCACCCTCGCCTCCCTGGCCCTGGGCAGAGAAGACGAGCACACGAATCTCGCCTTCGTCGACACTGACTCCCCCTGCCTCCCTCCAGAGCCCTTCCACTGGATCGGCGGCGAGGCAATCCGCCTGGGCATCCTCAAGAAGGAGGAGGCGGAGCTATCCGGATACCGCCCCGGCCGCATCTCTTCCGCGGTCGCCAAGGTCCCCGAGCTGATCGGCTTCCACATCGGACGCTGATCCCGCTGTGCAGTGGGATGGCGGCTATTCAGCGGGAGGGCCCGTGACGTCTGGTGGAATCCGGTCCGCCTCCTCGTCTTCTCCGATGGCGTCGTCGAAGAGGGCGAGGTATGGCTCGTACCGGAACACGCGAGAGCGTTTTTGGCCCGTCATCTCTCGCAGCAGACCGAGCTCCTCGAAGGCAGAGACGAGACGACTCGCCGTGGGGAAGGTGGTTCCCAGCAGCAGGGCGACGAGTTTGATGTTGACCAGTGGCTGCTGGAACAGAGCTGAGAGAAGCAGCAGCCCATTTTCCCCGAGGCCTTTGTCCAAGACCAGGCTTCGATGTGATTCGCGAAGCTCGAAGAGCTGCTCGGCCGTCTCAGTTGCTTCCTTGGCGGTTTGTACAACCCCGCGGAGGAAGAACCGAATCCAACCCTCCCAATCTCCCGCGACGCGCACGGACATCAAACGGTCGTAGTACTCAGCTCGGTGCAGCTTGAAGTAGTAGCTGAGATACAGCAGCGGTTTCTCCAAGATCCCCCGGTGGACCAGTAGGAAGATGTTGAGAAGGCGGCCCACCCTGCCGTTGCCGTCGAGGAATGGATGGATCGTCTCGAACTGCGCGTGCGCCAAGCCGACGTCAAGCAGGGTCGAGTAGCTGCTCTCGGCATGCAGGTAGGCCTCGAAATCATGAAGGGCCTTCTTCATGTCGGGCACGGGGGGAGGGACGAAGGTCGCGCGTTTGAGGGAAGCACCCTCCGGGCCGATCCAGTTCTGAGTCCGGCGGAATTCTCCCGGGGTCGCCTTCGAGCCTCTGCCATCCCGAAGAAGCTCCTTGTGGATTTCCCGAATCAGGCGAAGCGAAAGCGGGAGCGTTTGAATGCGCTCCAGCCCGAGGTTCATCGCGCGGACATAGTTGGCGATTTCGAAGGCGTCGGAGAGCGGGTTTCTG
>DASUQZ010000250.1:0-3388 GCA_036280335.1 Solirubrobacterales bacterium | reverse complement strand
GTGCTGGGGCAGCTCGACGGGAGGCGGGTCTTGGCCGTCACCGGCGAGGGAGAGACGACGTCGGTCGCGGCGATCGGGCTGGCCTCAGCGGCCGCGGCCTCCGGCCGCCGCACGATCGTCGTCGAGTGCGACCTCGCGCAGCCGCGCCTCGCCGCCCAGATCGGCCTTGCCGCGGCCCCCGGCCTGCACGAGTACCTGCGCTGGGAGGCGGAGCCCGCCGACGTGCTGCAGCCGGTGGTGCTGGCGGGACCCGCGGCGGCGGGGGTGGACGAGCCGCTCGTCTGCATCAGCGCCGGCCGGCCGGCGACCAAGGCCGAGACGCTGCTCGGCCTGCAGAGCTTCGCCCACATGGTCGAGAAGCTGCGGGGCGCCTACGAGCTCGTCCTCCTCATCGGCGCATCGGTTGTGAGCGATCCGGGAACCTGCCTTGCCGCCGCGCGCCAGGCGGATGCCGTGGTCGCGGGGGTGCCGGGGCCGTTTGCGAACGGCCGCGCCGGTCGCGAGCTGCGCGCCGCGATCCGCCGCCTCCCGGCCCCGGCGCTCGGGACGATCTCCGTCGGTTCTGCCTAGCGGTGCGAGTTTTGGACCTATAGGGACCAAAACTCGCACCGCTGGGAGCTAGAGGTCGTAGCGGGCGAGGTCGGCGTCGAGACGTTCGGCGTCCTCGCCCTTCGGGCCGCCCGCGGCGGCCGGCCGATCGGGGCCGCCGCCTCCGCCGGCTCGGCGCCAGCGCACCGCCGCCACCGCCAGCGCGATCGCGGCGAGGACGAAGGCGGCGATCGGGACGACGTAGGCGGAGAGGTTGAAGCCCTCGCCCTCCGGCAGCGCCAGCACCTCCTCGCCGTACTCGGCGACCAGCGCGTCCTTGATCTCCTGCTCGCTCTTCCCTTCCTCGATTAACCGCGAGACGAACGCTTTCTGGCGCTGGGCCTGCGGCGCTTCGGCCAGCTGCAGCAGCGTCCCGCAGACCGGACACATCACCTCTCGTTCGATCTCGGCGAGGGTCACGTCTTCCGCGGCAACGGCCGCCGGCGCCAGGGCGGCGAGGGGGAGCAGGGCGAGGAGCAGCGGCCGGAGCCTCATGACCGCGCCTTCGGCAGCAGCGGCGCCACTTCCTCGCGCAGGTACTCTTCGTCGACCGGGCCGCGGGCGATCAGCCGCACCTTGCCCTGCGGGTCGATCAGGAAGCTCTCCGGCAGGCCGGTGGTGCCGTAGTCGTCGGCGGCCGAGCCGTCCCCGTCCCGCAGCTGCGGGTAGGTCAGCCCGTACTCCCGCACGAAGGCGAGGCCGTCGCTGCTGAGGTCGCGGCTGGCGATTCCCAGGATCGTGAAGCGCGGGCCCGCGTGCTGCCGCTGGAACTGCTCCAGCGCCGGCGCCTCGTCGCGGCAGGGAGGACACCAGGAGGCCCAGAAGTTGACGAGCACCCAGCGGCCCCGGTAGTCGGCGAGGGACGCGGTTCCGCCGCCCTCCAGCCGGGGCATGGGACCATCGGGAGCGGGGTCGCCGAGCTCGAGGTTGGAGGTCCCCTTGCTGACGAGCCCGTAGGTGAGCAGGCCGACGAAGGCCAGCACGGCGAGGACTGCGATGGAAGAGCGGACGCTCACGGGCCAGGAAGACTAGATCCCACGGCGCCCCGGCAGGCTGCCCACGCCGTAGAATCAACCTCCACGCGGACGTAGCTCAGTTGGTAGAGCGCGAGCTTCCCAAGCTCGAGGTCGCGGGTTCGAGACCCGTCGTCCGCTTATCAGGCAGGGAGTAGTTCCTCGAGCAGGTCGACCTAGTGGGGGAGAGGCTAAACCTCAGCTAGAGCCTTAGCCCTGTCCTTGGCAGGCGCTCCGTCGGAGACGGGAAGACGGTAGAAGTGCTCGGTCGCGCCCCGCACCTGGCGCTCCCGCACCAGTTCGATCAGCCCCGCTTTGGCCAGCTCGGTGACGTGGTAGTTGGTGTTGCTGAGGGGGATCTGCAGCTCGCGGCTGAGATCGCTGGGGGAGAGGATCCTGCCGCCGTCGATGCCGAGGATTTCGAGGATCGAGACCCGCAGCGGGTGGGCGGTGGCGCGGGCCAGGCGCTCCCAGTTCACCGGAACCGAGGGCCCCTTGCTCCGCCCATCTTGCGGGTGACTTGCAGCGGAATTTCCGTTTGGGGAACGGCCGTTGGGGGAATGTCCATTTCGGGTTGGCATAGGACGATATTACCCAAAATTATTGACTTAAGCCATTAATTCTGGGTAGGCTATTCGTTGAGAATGCTTTTTAGGAGGAGGAATCAGATGCGGAGGTCCCTGCGGGCGGCAGTGTTTTGCGTGTGTCTTCTCGGGATGTCGGCGCCGGCTCCGGCCGCGCTCGCCGCCGGGGGGACCGATGAAGTCATCGCCCCCAGCGACCCCCATAACCCGAAAGTCGACTCCGGCTGGCAGGCGGGGACCTGCAACACCGAAGCCCCTGACCCCGGCGCCGCCGGGGCGGAACTCTGCTCGGTGGAGACCGAAGACTGGTTCTTCGAACAGGCAGCCGGCCACCCGCACTTCGGCTTCACCCAGTTCATCGTCGAAAACAGCCCCGGGGTCGCCGGCCCGACCCCCGACGCGGAACTGAAACGGATCCGAGTCGACCTGCCGGTCGGCCTCAACGTCAATCCCGGCGCCACCGAGCGCTGCCCGCTCGCCACCTTCGAGGACAATCCCGCCTCCTGTCCGCCGGAATCGCACGTCGGCGATAGCTACGTGACCGCCGCCGACCCGCTGCTCGGCGGGTCGCTGCCCCTCCATGCCGAGGTCTACAACGTCGTCCCGGTCGAAGGCGAGAGCGCGCGGTTCGGCATGAACCTCGCGGGCAACAACATCTACCTCGAGGGCGACGCCGACTGGTCGGGCAACTACCACGAGGGCTTCACGATCGAGGTGCCCGCGGTCCTGCCGGAAGCGCTGGGCGGACTTCTGGGCAGCGGAAACGGGCTGATCCTGAAAAACCGGCTGGTCTTCGACGGACGCGCGGGGGACGGCACCTTCATCACCACCCCCAGCACCTGCCTCGGCGAAGCCTTCACCGAATCGGGCACCGTCTACTCGACCCTGCTCCGCGCGGGCTCGGTCGCGCAGTTCGCCGAACCCGGCTACGTCTGGCCGCAGAGCGCCGAACCGCCGCTGGAATCGCCGATCCCGCCCGGCACCTCGCCGAAAGAATGCGGCTCGATCCCCTACGAGCCCTCGCTCGACCTCGATCCCGGAACCGCGCAGACGAACTCCCCGGCCGGGGTGACGGTGGACATCGACATCCCGCACTACTCGCTGGGCGAAAGCGAACAGCAGACCTCGACCACGAAAGCCTCGAGAGTGACGCTGCCGCTGGGGATGGGCCTCAACCCGTCGGCCGCCAACGGCCTGCAGGTC
>DASUQZ010000249.1:0-2301 GCA_036280335.1 Solirubrobacterales bacterium | reverse complement strand
GGGCAAGGCCGGCGAGGCCTACAACGTCGGCGGCCCCGACGAGTGCGAGAACATCGAGGTCGTCAAGCGGGTGATCGAGCTGACCGGCGGCGACGAGTCGCTGATCGAGTACGTCAAGGACCGCCCCGGCCACGACCGCCGTTACTCGCTCTCCTCGGCGAAGCTCCAGGAGGAGCTCGGCTGGGAGGCGCAGGTCCACTTCGCCGAGGGCCTCGAGCGGACCGTGCAGTGGTACCGCGACAACGAGGACTGGTGGGGCCCGATCCGCTCCGGCGAGTACCGCGAGTACTACGAAAAGCACTACGGGAAGGCGCTGCGCTGATGGCGCAGGCGCTGCCGACCAAGATCGACGGCGTCGTCCTCGTCGAGCCGCAGGCCTTCGGCGACGATCGCGGCTTCTTCGTCGAGACCTTCAGCCGCGACGCCTGGCGCGAGATGGGCGTCGACGCCGAGTTCGTCCAGCACAACCACTCGCGCTCGGTGAAGGGGACCCTGCGCGGGATCCACTTCCAGACCGAGCCGGGGCAGGCGAAGCTGGTCCGCTGCGTCCGCGGCGAAGTTCTTGACGTCGCCGTAGACCTGCGCCGCGGCTCGCCCACCTACGGGCAGTGGGAGGGGCACGTGCTCAGCGACACCAACCATCGCCAGCTCTACGTCCCGGTCGGCTGCGGCCACGGCTTCGCCGTGCTCTCAGACGTCGCCGACGTCGCCTACCTGGTCTCCAGCTACTACGACCCCGAGACCGAGTCGGGGATCGCCTGGGACGACCCCGAGGTCGGCGTCGACTGGCGGGTCGAGGAGCCGCTGCTGTCGGAGCGCGACAAGCAGGCCCCGCGCCTGGCCGACGTGCGCGACTCGCTGCCGTTCTGAGATGAAGCGATTCCTGGTCGAGGCGGTGCGGCGGGGGGCCGCCCGCCGCGGCTACGCCCTGGTGCGCGGCGAGGACGTGGTCGCCAAGCCCGGCCCCGGCGAGTACGACCTGGTGCGCCGCTCCTACGACAGCCCGATCCCCCAACTCGAGGAGCTGCCGGCCGACGTCTGCGACCGCCGCAGCGCCCTGGCCGGCGGCATCGAGCTGAACGTCGAGCGGGCGATCGAGACCATCGAGACCGAGCTGGCCCCCTACGTCGCCGAGCTCGACTTCCCGCTCGACGGCCCTCGCCCGCCGGGCGAGTTCTTCCTCCGCAAGGAGAACTACCAGTCGGTCGACGCCGAGCTCCTCTACGCGATTGTGCGGGCGCGCAGGCCGCGCCGGGTGCTCGAGCTCGGCTCCGGCTACACGACGCTGCTGATCGGGATGGCGGCGCGGCGCAACGCCGAGGAGGGGACCGCGACCGAGCACGTCGCCTACGACCCGTTCCCGCGACGGCAGGTGATCGGCGACGCGCCCCCCTCGCCCTCGCGCCTGGAGCCCGTCTCCGCCGTCGACGTGCCGCTGCAGGAGTTCCGCAAGCTGGAGGCGGGCGACGTTCTCTTCGTCGACACCACCCACACCGTCAAGCTCGGCAGCGACGTCAACTACATCGTCCTCGACGTCCTGCCGGCGCTCGCCCCCGGCGTGATCGTCCACTTCCACGACGTCTTCCTCCCCTGGGAGTACCCGCGGGTGTGGCTGGAGGAGATGGGCTACTACTGGTCCGAGCAGTACCTGCTGCAGGCCTTCCTCGCCTTCAACGACGAGTTCGAGGTGCTGATCCCCGCCCACGCCGTCGCCCGCGAGCACCCTGAGCGCCTCGCCGCCGCCGTCCCCACCTTCAGCCCGCCCCCCGGCCGCCTCGTCGGCCCCGCCGCCTTCTGGATCTCCCGCCGCTGACCACGCCCCCCGAACCGGTTGATGCTGAGGGCTACCTGGCGCGGCGCAAGAAGGTGATCGCCAGGCTGACGCCGAGCTTGGCGCCGATGCCGAGGTAGACGGCGGCGTTCAGCAGCGGGTTGTGCTCGGGGGCGTCGAAGCGGCGATAGAAGCGCCCCATGCCGCGATGGAAGGCGATCTCCTGGCGCGGCGCGCGGCGGCCCCCGCTCGAGCCGCCCTTGACGTGCAGGGCGATGGCGGCCGGCTCGTAGAAGACCTTCCAGCCGGCTGCCCAGAAGCGCCGGCACCAGTCCAGGTCCTCCATGTAGAGCCAGTAGCCCTCGTCGAGCAGGCCGACCTCGCGCACCGCCTCGGAGCGGCACAGCATGAAGGCGCCGTTGACCGCGTCCACCTCTCCCGGCTCATCCTCGTCGATATGGGTTGCCCGGTACTGGGAGAGGCGCTCCGAGGAGGAGTCGCGCCCGACCCCGGTGAAGTGGGCGAGCGCG
>DASUQZ010000248.1:0-8169 GCA_036280335.1 Solirubrobacterales bacterium | reverse complement strand
GCGGGCGTACGTCCCGACTTCCTCGTCGAGAGCAAAGATGGAAAGCGCGTGGTAATTGAGGTAAAGGGACGCCATGGCCTCGGTCTCGTTGAAGCTGTCGATGCCCGCTCGCAAGCGGCACGCATTAGAGACCTCACGCATTCCGATGCTGCAATCGTCGTCGTCCCCCAGTCGGAGGCGGCAATGCCCGACGCCGGGATTGTGGGTCTTTCCGCATTGCCTAGTTATCTAGTAGCCGTCTTAGCGGCCACGCCTCAACCCAACGAGACGGCACAAGCCAGGCCGGAGCCTGAGACGTCTGCAACTGAGAAGACGGTCTTCGCCTCCATGCCGTTCAAGCCGGAATATGAGGATGTCTACTGGTTCGCAATGGCCGCGGCTGCGGAGGCAGTCGGCGCAACCTGTATCCGTGTAGACCGAGAGGACTTCGACGGCGATATAACCGTGAAGATTGCAAACGACATCGAGTCGGCGATCGCAGTGATCGCTGATCTTTCCGAATCGAATCCCGATGTTCTTTATGAGGTTGGCTACGCACGCAAGAACGGTACGCCTTGCGTCCAAATATGCAGCAGCCCTCTAGAGAAGCTTCCCTTCAATGTGCGGAACGTGAACACGCTTCGCTATCAGCCGGGCCAGATCCACGCCCTCCGGGAGCCGCTCATCAAGAGGTTGAAGGCCGTTCTCCCCTGATTCGCCGCCGAACCGGCCCGGCTTCTGGCGCAGTTCAACTGAGGAGCTTCTAATCGCATGCCAGGTGTTTGAACCCTGGATAGCCCGATCAGGCAGAAATCAGCATTTCTGCCTGAACACCCCGACAATCGCCGCATATCCGCGCATATCGGGCTCGGCTGGTGGAAATCGCGAGCGGCGCAAACCCGCTCCTCATGCGGGATGCAAGCGGATTGCGAGTAACCCGAGCCCTAAATCGCACCCAGGAGGTCGGCGGTTGGAACTCGCTGACTATCTCTTTCTCCTACGACGCGATATCCCTCCGCTCGAACAACCAAGCCCCCAGCGCCGCCACGACAATCGCGACGAGACTGACGCCGATGAACGCCAGGGGTTCGATGCCGTCCTCGATCGCGTTGCCGTAGTACTTGAAGACGGAGGCGTAGCGGAGCTCGTCCAGGGCGGGGTCGAGGCGGCCGATCAGGTCGATCACGTACATCGCGACGAGGACGCCGGCGACTGAGCCGGTGACGACGCTGGTGCGGAGGGAGAAGGCGCAGACGAGGATGCCCGAGGCGGCGAAGAGGAGGGCGAGGGGCCAGACGTTGGCGAAGCCGGCGGCGGCGGGGCCGGGGTCTAGGCCCGCGCCGGCGAGGGCGCTGCCGGCCATGGTCAGCAGCCAGGTCAGGGCCAGCACCGCGGCCAGCTCGGCGGCGGTCGCCAGGAAGCCGGCGGCGCAGAGGCGGGAGCGGGAGACGGGGGCGGAGAGGAGGGCGTCGAGGCGGCCCGTCTCGGCGGCGCCGGAGAGGCCGCTCGCCACCGCGCGCACCGCCAGGTAGCCGAGCGCGAGGGGCACGATCAGGCTCATCATCTCGGCCTGCAGGTACTGCTCGACGTTGGACAGATCGCCGATCCCGAACGCCTCCCGGAGGGCCGGCGGGTAGTCGGCCACGGCTTTGCCGATCGACTCCTCGACCGAGGGGAAGATGGCGACGACAAAGGCCGACATCAGCCCCAGCGGCAGCCCCCAGGCGAGCAGGGAGCGGCGGCGGTCGGAGAGGTGGGTGGCGGCGAGCGCCGCGACCTGGCTCAAGCCTCCTCCTCGTCGTAGTAGGTGAGGAAGACTTCCTCGAGGGTCGCGTGGGCGAACTCGGCGCCGACCACGCCCGGGATCGCCTTCACGTCCTCCAGCTCGACCGGCTCGGCGAACTCGACCTCGACCAGGTTGCGCCGTTGCGCTTTGGCCAGCAGCTCCGCCACCCGCTCGACCGCGATCAGCCGTCCCGACCTGACGATGCCGACCCGGTCGCAGACCCGCTCCACCTCGGCGAGGTCGTGCGAGGAGAGGAAGACGGTGCAGCCGCGCTCGCGCTCCTCGGCGACCAGCGCCAGGAACTCCTCCTGCATCAGCGGGTCGAGGCCGTTGGTCGGCTCGTCGAAGATCAGCAGCTCCGGTTCGTGGAAGGTGGCGAGGATCAGCCCGACCTTCTGGCGGTTGCCGCGCGAGAGCTCCCCGAGCGGCCGGTCGAGGTCGGCGCGGAAGCGGGCGGCGAGCGCCTCGGCGCGGCCGAGGCCGTCGTGCCCGCGCAGGCGGGCGAGCAGGTGGAGCGCCTGGCGCCCGGTGGCCTCCCTCCCGTAGCCGAAGTCGCCGGAGAGGTTGCCGAGCCGGGCCCGGATCGCGACGCTGTCGCGCCGGCTGTCGAGGCCGAAGAGCCGGGCGCTGCCCCGGGTCGGGTGCAGGAGGTCGAGCAGGGCGCGGATCGTCGTCGTCTTGCCGGCGCCGTTCGGGCCGAGGAAGCCGAACACCTCGCCGGCCTCGACCGAGAAGGTCACGTCCTCGATCCCGCGGACGCTGCCGTAGAGCTTCGTCAGCCCGTCGGTCTCGATCACCGGCATCCGCACATGCTCCACCATCGGGTGGCGGTCGCTTATTCGACGAGTTCCAGGGAGGCGACCAGCGAGTTGACGAGGCGGCGGGAGGTGTCGATGTCGTAGGTGCTGCCCATCACGGCGAAGCCGTTGTCGCCGAGGGTGAAGAAGAAGTCGACGCGCTCGGGGAGGCCGGAGTTGTTGCTGAAGGCGATCTCGCTGCCGGTCAGCCCGCCGCGGGTGACGCCGTGCCTCACCGAGTAGACGGTGTTGCCGGCGCTTTCGAGGTCGGCGGCGATGCCGGCCGCGCTCGCGGCCGGGTCGGCGGCGTCGCCCGGGGACTGGTCGACCTTCAGCGCTTCGTCTTCGGCCGGGCTGACCCAGGTGTTCTCGATGTAGCTGCCGTCGCTCGCCCAGGCTTCTTCTTCCTCCTGGATCCACCCGGCCGGGATCGTGGCGCTGTAGTAGTTGCCGAAGAAGGGCTCCCCGCCTTCGGGCTCTTCGGCGGGCTCCTCGTCGACGGAGGCCTCGGCGACCGGTTCGCCTTCGCCCGCCGAGGCCGTGGCGGCAACGCTCTCCGCGGCTCTCGTCACCACGGTGGAGCCGCCGTCGCGGTCGCCCGCCAGCACCAGCGCACCCGCGACCAGCCCTGCCGCGACGGCGAGGGCGCAGAGCACGATCGCGATCGCCCCCGCGGCCGAGCGGCCGCCGTGCCCCCGCGGCTCCGCGACCGGCATCCGGGTCGTCGGCCGCTCGTAGGGATGCGGGCGCCCGGGCAGGGCGCGCCGGTGCGGCGGCTCCGCCTCCGGCAGGCCAGCCGCGGCGACCCCGGTGGCGACGCTGCGCTCGGTCGGCGCCTCGCTTCTCGTCCCGGCCGCCGTCGCGGCGGCGCGGCCGAGGTCCCCGGCCGAGCGGAAGCGGTGCTCGGGGTCGCGGGCGATCGCCCGCCGGAGAACCGGATCGAAGGGATGCCGTCCCCCCGGCAGCAGAGGCGGCGGCTCCTCGTTGGCCTTCCCCCAGAGCTTCTGCATCTCGTCGCCGGTGAAGGGAACCGAGCCGCTCAGCATCTCGTAGAGGACGCAGCCGAGCGAGTAGATGTCGGTGCGGGCGTCGACCCGTCCCGCCGCCATCTGCTCGGGCGCCACGTAGTCGAGCGTGCCGATCCACTTCCCGGTCCCGGTCAGCTGCGTCTGCGCTCCGCCCAGGCCCCGCGTCAGGCCGAAGTCGGTCAGGAAGGCGGTGCCCTCGCCGGGCGGGCCGGTGAGGAGGATGTTCGCCGGCTTGACGTCGCGGTGGACGAAGCCGGCGGCGTGGGAGGCGTCGAGCGCCGCCCCCACTTCGGCGACGACGGCCGCCGCCTGGACGGGATCGAGCCGGCCGGACTCGGCGAGGTGCTCGCGGAGGTCGGTGCCCTCGATGTAGCGCATCGCGATGTAGAGATTGCCGTCGGCGGAGCCGGCCGAGTAGATCGGGACCGCGTTCGGGTGCTCGATCGCGGCGGCGCTGCGAGCCTCCGCTTCGAACCGCTCCTGGAACTCGCGATCGTGGACGAGGTCTGGCGCGATCACCTTCAGCGCCACCTTCCTGCCCAGCCGTTCGTCACGAACCAGGTAGACGACACCCATCCCACCTCTGCCGAGCTGACGGATGATCTCGAAATCCCCGAGACGCTCTCCTGGTTTGAGTGTGTTCACCGGGTCCATGATCAACGGATAGCCCTGGGGACGGACACAGCCGCCGGGTCATCGTAACGGTGTATAAGCTCACGCCACACTTACGAGGGGAGACTGAATGGACCTGAGGCTGGAGAGATTGAACAGCGGGGAGCAGCTCGCAGCGGGTTCGGCGATTGCCCTGTTCGCCTGCATGTTCTTCAGTTGGTTCAACTTCGGGTTCGATACGACGAACGCCTGGGAGTCGCTCCACTACATCAGCCCGATCCTCACGGTGGTGATCGTCGCCACCCTGGGCATCGCCTTCATGAAGGCCGCCGGCAAGAGCCTGGGAGACATTCCCGACGGTTCGGCGATCTTCGCCCTCGGCTGCCTCGCCGCCCTGCTGATCCTCTACCGGCTGATCGATCCCGTCTCGCTACCGGGGGCGGAGGGATTCGAACCCAGCGGCAGCGTCCAGGCCGGTCTCTTCCTGGCGCTGCTCTCGGCGGCCGGTATCGCCGCAGGGGGTTACATCGCAACCGGCGGCACCGCCCTCGACCGGATCAAAGCCCGCATTCCCAAAAGCCCCGCACCGGCGGCTCCGCCGCCAACGGTCGCCTCCACTCCGGCGCCTCCACCGCCCGCCCCGGCGAGCCCGGCGAACACCGGCGGGTCCTTCTGCGAAGAGTGCGGAACCGCGATCGGCCCTAACGACAGGTTCTGCAGCGGCTGCGGCAGGGAACAGGCGCCTAGCGCGGGGTGAGGCTCCCCAGCACCAGGGTGTCGGGCCCGATCGGGAGCACGGTCACCATCAGCTGACCTTCCGCGGGCCTGATCCGCATCGGCCCGTCGCTCACGCACGGGTGGTCCTGCAGGTAGGTGAGGGTTGCTTCCCTCTCCTGGGCCAGGGTCAGCGTCTGGCTGCACCCCGTGGCGGGAACCTCGAGAGTGCCGGTACGTCCTTCCGAATCCATCTCCAGCGTCACGTCCAGGGAGTCGTCGAGGCGAGGGCGTTCGCTGCTGCTGCGCTCCAGGACGCCGCTCCATTCCCCGGCGGCTTCGCTCGAGTCGATTTCCCTGGCCGGAGTCACGGGTCGCGCGAAAGCGGACACACCGTTGCGGTCCAGCGCCTTGATCACGCCCTTCTCTTCGGCGTCGCTTTCCACCGGACCGGCCAGCAGCACCCGGAAGCCGGGGTAGAGCTCCCCCACTTCGTCGGATTCGACCACCTCCACGTCGATGCCGGCGGCGACGAGGCGGTCGCGCTCGACTTCGGCGTAGATGTCGGTCTTGAAGGAACCCGCCTGCACGTAGCGGCCCGCTTCGACCGAACCCACCACCGATCCGGTCGCCCGCTCCGCCACCGTGCTCTCTTCGGCGGTGGTCGTCTCGGTCGCAGTCGAGCCCTCGCTGTCGACCACCACCGTGGTGCTGGACGAGGAGCCGCCGCTGGACAGCAGGATCGCCAGCGCCGCGCCCGCCCCGACGACGACGATCGCGAGCGCGAGCCAGAGCGCGGCCCGGCTGCCCGGACGGTCCTCGCCAGCCTCCGGATGCGCACCCGGCGAGGGTGCGGCGGCCGGAGGGACATACCTGGCCCCGCAGGAACGGCAGAAGGCGGCACCGGGGCTGAGCCGCTCGCCGCAGTTGCCGCAGTACCTCTCCCCACCGGCCTCACCGGCCCCTCCCGGCGGGGTCACGCGGGCGGGTGATGGGGGCGGCGCGACGGGGCGGTGAGCAGGAAGCCCGCGGCGACGACCAGGGCACAGGCGATCACCAGGGGCACCGCCATATGGACGGAGCCCATGTCCACCATCCCGATGTCGGTGAAGTAGACGTACCCGAAGTAGAAGGGAAGGGGGAAGAGGGTCAGGTCGAGGGGTTCGGCGAACGCCCAGAGCAGGGCCACGACCAGCGTCGGGGCGCCCGCCAGCGCCAGCCAGATCCCCCGGGCGACCTCGTTGCCCGGACGCTTGAGGGTGAGGGCGCCGAGGGCGATCGCGCCGATCCCGGACCCCAGCGCGAGGAGATCCACGAAGCGCACCGCTTCGCCGAAGTTGACGGGGTAGTCGAGGTGAAGGGGGTAATAGAAGATCGCGTACAGGGTGATGAAGCACATCGTCACCCCGCCGACGATCGCCAGCCAGGCGGCGAGGGAATTGCCCGCACCGGCCGCGTAGGTCACGCCGGGCGCCCGCTGGTACGGCTGGGGGTGACCGGCGGCCAGAGCCGTGGCGGTTCCGCACGAACCGCAGAACTTCGCGCCGGCGTTGAGTTTCGTGCCACAGGCCCCACAGTAAGCGGGAGCCGCCGGCCCTGCCACGTTCATCTCCTCATGCCTCCCATCGTTACGCCCTCTCCGCGCTGCACACACTATCTCCTAGGATGCGGCGATGACCAGGCGCCTGCGGGACAGTAAGTCCCTACCCACGCTCACCGTCGGGCTGCTGCTTTCACTCTTCTCGCTGACGGGATGCGGCCTCTCCTCCTCCGACGAGGTACCTGAGCAGATCGCGACCACCCAGCTCGGCGGAGGGAACGTGGCGGTGATCAGCGACGTTCCCTCCGAGGTCGGGGTGATCAGCGACGAGGACTTCGAGCACGCGCTCGAATACGCGGCCTCGCAGGACGACCTGGATCAACCGCCGCCGCCGGAGTCGAAGAAGTACGCGAAGCTGCGCGACTCCACCATGGAAGAACTGCTTCAGGCCGCCTGGATCGAAGGCGAGGCCGAAGATCTGGGCATCGAGGTCACCCAGAGGGAGATCGACTCCGAGCTGGAGCAGATCAAACGTGACTCCTTCCCGACGGAAGCTGCCTACCGACGTTTCCTGCGTGAATCGCACCTCTCCCAGGAGGCGGCCGAGAACCGGGTTCGCCAGCAGCTGCTCAGCACCCGGATTCAGGAGGAATTCGGCGAGGACCAGGAGCGGTTCGCCGACTTCGTCAGTCGCTTCGAAGAGGAGTGGCGCTCTCGGACTCTCTGTGCGCCTGACTACCGGATGGAGAAGTGCTCGAACGGACCGCCCTCATGAGGGTCTCCACCGCCGCCGGCGCGGTGGTGATGCCCGGGTCGTCGCGCGGGGGCTGAACGTCGGGGTGGAACATCACCGCCAGGGCAAGGTGGTCGCCGCCCTCGAGGGGGACGACCGCGATCTGGCCGGCCAGGAAGTTGCCGTTGAGGGTGCCGCCCCAGGCCGCCTTGTAGGCGGGGGCGGATTCCTCGAAGACACTGCCCGCGCCCCAGTCGAGCGGGGCAGTCAGTTCCCCCGGCTGGGTCTCCCGGCTGGGTCGCTTCGGAGCTTCCATCAGTTCGAAGACCGCCTCGGAGACGGCTTCGCCATAGGTCTCCACCGCAAGCCCGTGGGCCAGGCGAGCGGCGTCGGTGATCCGCCAGCGTGAGGTCCCGAGCAGCAGCGCCGGCGCCAGCGGCTCCGGGATCTGCAGCTGCTCTTCGAGGAACGGGACGCAGAGCGCTTCCGGCGCTGCGACCTGGGAGCCGGGAATCGCCTCCCCCTCGACCAGCGAGAAGGTCTCGGAGAGGGCCTCACGGGTCTCGGGAATGCCGCCCGCGGCCCGTTGCAGTTCGAGGACGACCCGCCGCTGCCGGCAGTTCTCCGAGCGGGTCATCGCCCCGGCGAGCGCTTCGAGGAGCTCGTGGGAGGGCATTTCGCCCTGACGGTCCTCCCAGCCGAGCAGGCGCAGGAGGGTCACCGTCGTCGCCACCTTGCTGATGCTCCACATCCGCATGTAGCGCTCGGCGCCGCCCGGCGCCGAGGTCGCCACCAGGGGGGCCGGCGAGGAGTCGAGCATCGCGGCCGCCTCGACCTCCCCGCCCAGCTGCGCCGCCTCCCGCACGCCCGCCTCGAGCGCCTCGCGGAGCCGCACTTCCGAGGGAGTCAGCGTCCGCGTCGCGACTTTCACCTGTTCGGCTCGGGGATCGCCTTCGCTGCCGACCCCGCCCCTGACGGTG
>DASUQZ010000247.1:0-2604 GCA_036280335.1 Solirubrobacterales bacterium | reverse complement strand
CTTAGACAGCCGGTAGGCCTAGCGCCGGAGCTCGTAGCGCAGCTCGACCATGCCGTTCTCGAAGACGGTCGTCCCGGTCAGCTGCATCGCTGCGGCGAGGCGGCGGTCGAAGAGCGGCTTTCCGGAGCCGAGGACGACGGGGACGATCGTCACGTGCACCTCGTCGAGGAGGCCCGCCTCGACGAACTGGGAGGCGACGCCGCCGCCTCCGACCACCCAGAGCGAGCGCTCGCCGGCTGCCGCGGACATCTCCTCGTAGAGCTCAGCGGGCGACCCTTCCGCGACCCGGATGTCGATCCCCTCGCCCTCGGGTGGGCGCAGCTCGCGGGAGCTGAGGACCCAGAAGGGCTTGCCGCGGTAGGGCCACTCTCCCCCACCGGCGAGGTCGAGGTGGTCGAGGACCCACTCGTAGGTGGCCGAACCCGCGACCAGCGCCCCGACGCCCTCGTAGAAACGCTCGTAGGCGCCTCCCTCGACCATCGGGCTCGGCTCGGCCTCCGCGCCCTCGTACGCCCCCTGGTAGCCCGTCAGCCAGCCGAGGCCGTCGTCGGCGTCGGCGATGAAGCCGTCGAGGGAGCTCGCGCAGTAGTAGACGGTCTTGGCCACGGGGCGATGGTAAACGCATAGCCTTGGCCCATGGACCACCTCGCCCGCTACCGCTCCGCCTCCGAAGCAGGTGACATCGCCGGCCTGATGGAGGCGATGGCGCCGGACGTCGAGCTGGTCTCGCCGATCTCGGGACGGATGATCTTCAAGGGCGAGAAGGACGTCGAGCTGCTGCTGCGCGCCGTCTACGGCTCCCTTCGCGGCTTGAAGTGGACTGAGACCTTCGGCGACGGCGACCATCGGGTGATCTACGGCGAAGCGCGGCTGCTGGGGGTGCGACTGACCGACGCGATGGTCTTCGAGCTGGCCGAGGACGGCCGCATCCGCAGGATCAGCCCCCACATCCGCCCCTGGCTGGCGCTGACGCTTTTCGCGATCGTCCTCGGCCCAAAGGTCGGGATCCGGCCCGGCGCCGTCTGGCGGGCGCTTCGCAACGGCTCCCGCTAACGCCATGTGGCTGCGGCGCCACATCCAGCTGGAGGCGAGGCCGCGCGGGTTCCATCTCGTCACCGCCGAGGTGGTCGACGCCCTGCCGGAGCTGGGAGACGTCTCGACCGGGCTCCTGCACCTGCTGATCCAGCACACCTCCGCCTCGCTGGCCCTGAACGAGGACGCCTCGGCCGACGTTCGGCGGGACTTCGAGACCTGGTTCGACCAGGCGGTGCCGGAGGGCGCCGCCTACTGGACCCACACGCTCGAGGGCCCCGACGACATGCCCGCCCACATCAAGGCGGCGCTGCTGGGACCCTCGCTGACGTTGCCGGTCGGCGAGGGGCGGCTCGCGCTCGGGACCTGGCAGGGCATCTACCTCTGCGAGCATCGCGACCGCGGCGGCTCCCGCTCGCTGGTCGCCACCCTCTGGGGCCAGGGCCCCGGCAACTAGCCGGCAGGCGCTACCGGCCGGAGGCGAAGGCGCCGCCGCGGATCCCCGCCGCGAAAGCCTCAATCGCGCTCTGTGAGGTCTCGAGCGGCCAGTCCATCCCGTTTTCGTACTTGTCGAACCAGACCAGGCCGCGGAGCTTCGGGTAGCCGCCCCGGAGGGCCCGCAGCATCTCGCTGATCCACCGCGCCTTCGATCCGCCCTGCTCGGAGGAGGCGATCTCACCGAGGACCATCGGCTTGCTCGGGGCGATCTCGGTCACGATCTCCTCGTAGCTGTGGCGGTAGAGCTGGTCGAAGCTGCGCCAGCGGTCGTGTTTGGCCGGGTTGGTGCCGCTGTTGTAGCCGTCGAGGCAGGTCCACTCGACGTAGTCGTTCCCGGGATAGAGCGAGCGCAGGTCGCGGAACTTGTCTTCGAAGTCGACGTTCGGGCACCAGACCCAGATCGGGTTGGTGGCGCCGACCGCGCCGAAGATGTCGTGGACGTGGCGCCAGGCGCGGACGAACTCGCCCGGCCGGTTGCCGTTGGCGTCCTCGGCCCAGGGAAACCAGTCGCCGTTCATCTCCCAGTTGAAGCGGAGGAAGAACGGGTGCCCCCAGCGCTTCGCCGCCCGCGCCCAGTCGCGGATGTAGCCGTCGTAGCGGCCGGAGATGACGTCGCCGAGCTGGTAGTCGGGCTGGACCTCGGTCGAGGGGATCGCCTGCGAGCTCCAGCTGAAGAAGGGGATGGCGCCGTGATTGCGGATCGTCTGCATCTCCTCGTCGGGGAAGTCGTAGTAGCCGCAGCCCGAGGCAGAGCAGTGGGCGAACGGGGCCATGAAGTGGATCAGCGACATCCGCTTGCCCAGCATCGCTTCCAGCTGCCGCGGCCCGCCCATGTCCCAGGGGGACTGGTGACCGGTGATCTGGTTGCCGACGAGGGCGCCCCAGAGGATCGGCCGGCGGCCGCCGGCCCGCTTCTCGACCTTGCCGAGGCTGCGCTGGAAGGCGACGTGCGCCCTCAGCTTGCCCTTGCCGGCCCCGGCGGCCGTCGCCGCGCCCGCCGGCCAGGTCAGGGCCATGACGAACAGCAGGAGCGCAGGGAGAAGCGACCGATGCCGGACCAGGTCCATGCAAGAG
>DASUQZ010000246.1:0-12619 GCA_036280335.1 Solirubrobacterales bacterium | reverse complement strand
TCGATCTCCTCCAGGACCGGGTGGACGACGCGGCACGGACCGCACCAGGGCGCCCAGAAGTCGACGAGCACAGGGCCCTCCGCTTCGAGCACGTCGGCTTTGAAGGTGGCGTCGGTTACGTCCGTCAATTTGCCAGTCACGTGTATCGGTCTCCCGGTCGTGTGTTTGCCCTCAATACTTCATAAAGTATAGCGCCGCCGTCCAGAGGCAGATGGGGCCCCCTCGACCTGGCTGCGGCCGAAGCGCAACAGGGGCAGGCGCCAAACGGCCTCGGCCACGATCGAGAGGTCCATCTTCGATGTCCCTACCCGCCGCTCGCGAAAAACGATCGGCACCTCGACGACTCTGAAGCCGCGGCGGATCGCCCGGTAGGTCATCTCGACCTGGAAGGCGTAGCCGCGGGTGCTGATCCGGTCGAGGTCGATTGCCTCCAGGACCTCGCGCCGGAAGCACTTGAAGCCGCCGGTGAGGTCGCGGACGTCGACGCCGAGGACGAGGCGCGCGTAGGTGCTGCCGCCACGGCTGACCGCGCGCCGCAGCGGCCCCCAGTCGCTGACCCCGCCGCCCGGCACGTAGCGCGACCCCAGCACCACGTCGGCCCGCTGCGCCGCCTCGAGCAGGCGCGGCAGGTAGGCCGGGTCGTGGGAGAAGTCGGAGTCCATCTCGAGGACGAATCCCGCGCCGCGCTCCAGCGCGTAGCGGAAGCCGGCGAGGTAGGCGGGGCCGAGCCCTTCCTTGCGCGCGCGGTGCAGGACCCGGACGTTCTCGTGGAGCCCGGAGAGCCGGTCGGCGATCTCCCCGGTCCCGTCCGGCGAGCTGTCGTCGACGATCAGCACCTGGGCCGAGGGCGGCAGCTTGGCGCGGGCGGCTTCGACCAGCGGCTCCACGTTCTCGGCCTCGTTGTAGGTCGGCAGCACCAGCCAGGCGGGGCCCCCTTGGGACTCGGTCATCGCGGCGATGCTATTCCGAAGCCTCCCCTCACGCCCGGGTAAGTTCTCCCCGTGACGAACGCTGAGATCGCCGCCGCGCTGGAAGAGCTGGGAGTCCTCTACGAGCTCGACGGCGCCGTCAGATACCGGGTGCTCGCCTACAGCACCGCCGCCAAGGCGATCCGCGAGAGCCCCGTCTCCGTCGCCGAGCTCGCCGCCCAGGGACGGGCGACCGAGGTCCCGGGCGTGGGCAAGACGCTGGCGGAAAAGATCGACGCACTGATCGAGACCGGCGAGATCCCCGCCGCGGTGAAGCTGAAGGCGAAGTTTCCGCCGACCCTGATCGAGGTGACGCGCGTCCCCGGCGTCGGCCCGAAAACCGCCCGCCGCCTCTTCGAGGAGCTCGACATCTGCTCGATGGAGGACCTCAAGGCCGCCGCGGAGGCGGAGAAGATCCGCCACGTCAAGGGCCTCGGCCCCAAGCAGGAGGAGAACATCCTCGCGGCGCTGGAGCGGCTCGGCGAGCCGGGGGAGGGGCCGGGCCGCCTGCTGCTCTCGAAGGTGAAGCCGATCGCCGAGGAGCTGGCGGCGGCGCTGCGCGAGCACCCGGGCGCCGACAAGGTCGAGGTGGCCGGCTCGGTGCGCCGCTGGGCCGAGACCTGCAAGGACATCGACATCATCGCCACCGCCGAGGAGCCGGCCGCGCTCGCCGAGCACCTCGCCTCCCACCCGCTGATCGCCGCCGCCGGCACCCCGGGCGAGAACGGCGTCCGCGCCCAGACCCACAACGGCATCTCCGTCGATCTGCGCATCGTCCCGCCCGCCAACTTCGGCAACCTGCTCCAGCACTTCACCGGCTCCAAGGCCCACAACGTCCAACTGCGGGAAGCCGCGGTCAGCGGTGGCCTCTCCGTCTCCGAGCACGGCATCACCGAGACCGAGAGCGGCGACGTCACCGCCTGCGCGACCGAGGCGGAGGTCTACGAGCGCCTCGGGTACTCCTATATAGAGCCGGAGCTGCGCGAGGGCCGCGGCGAGCTGAAGGCGGCGCGCGAAGGCAAGCTCCCGAAGCTGGTCGAGATCGGCGACATCCGCGGCGACCTCCACTCCCACACCACCCTCTCCGACGGCCGCAACAGCATCGAGGAGATGGCGGAGGCGGCGCGCGACCGGGGCTACGAGTACCTGGCGATCACCGACCACTCCGCCACCCACGGCTTCGGCGACCACGTCACCGCCGAGCGGCTCTGGGAGCGGATCGAGGAGGTGCGGGCCTGGAACGAGAACTACGGGAAGAAGGACTTCCGCCTGCTCGCCGGCTCGGAGATCAACATCGGCCTCGACGGCTCCCTCGACTACCCCGACGACCTGGTCGAAGCGCTCGACTGGGTGGTCGCCAGCGTCCACACCTCCTTCTCGGCCTCCGAAGCGCAGATGACCGAGCGCGTCCTCGCCGCCATCGAGAACCCGAACGTCGACTGCATCGGCCACCTCACCGGCCGCCTGATCGGCCGCCGCGAGCCCTACGGGATCGACGTCGAGAAGGTCGCCGAGGCGGCCGCCCGCACCGGCACGACGATCGAGATCAACGGCAACCCCAACCGCCGCGACCTCTCCGACCTCCACGCCCGCCTCGCCGTCGAAGCCGGCGTCAAGATCGTCCTCAACACCGACGCCCACGGCGTCGACACCCTCGACAACATGGCCTACGCCGTCGCCACCGCCCGCCGCGCCTGGCTCACCCCGGACGACATCGCCAACACCCGCAGTTGGCGGGAGCTCAGGAAGCTGGTCGAGAGCTGACCGCCGCGAGGCCGCAGAAAAGCACCCTCAAGGTGCTTTTTCGCGGATTCGCGTCAGAGCGCGCTCGGGTCGCTGCGCAGGCCCGGGGTGCGCACGAGCTCGATCGGCTTCAGCGCCGGGCTCGGGACGACGTAGAACTTGACGCCGTCGCGCTGCTCGATGCCGAGGACGGCGGCCTCGCGGGTGTGCCAGGCGAGCGAGACGATCAGGGCGTAGCCGGCGCCGACCGCAGCGACGCCGGGGAAGAAGATGCCGAGGGCGCCGGCGAACACCGCGGTGACGGCGATCGGCCAGAGGCGGGAGATGGCGATCCGGGCCGGGCTCTGCTCCGGCAGCGAGGTGGCGGTGCGGGCGCGGGCGAGAGCGTCGCGGACGTCCTCCGCGGCCCGGTGGGGCCGGCCGAGGTAGACGCCGATCGCGAGGGCGACCAGCCACCAGCCGGCGGCGACCAGGGCGATCGTCGTCTCGCCGTCGCGGTTGGCGGCGAGCGCGGTGATCGCGCCGAGGGCGGTCGCCTCGGCGGCGGTGATGAAGACGCTGGCGCGGAGCAGGTCGGTGTAGGGCATCAGGCGAAATCAAGCATCTCGTTCGGCCAGCCATTCGAGGATCGCCAGCCAGCCGTCGAGCCCGCTGACGGTCACGTCCGACTCCTCCGCCAGCTCGGCCGGCGCCTCCGCCGAGAGCACGCCCACGCAGACCGCGGCGCTCAGCTGCCCTTCCTCCTGCAGCTGCCGCAGGCGGCGGAAGGCGTCGAGGTCGGTGCGGTCGTCGCCGGCGTAGGCGGCGCGGTCGAGATCCTCGCCGGCGAGCAGCGAGGCGACCGCCCCGTCCTTGCCGCCGCCCCCCACCGGCCGCAGCTCCAGCACCTTGCGCCCCCAGCGCGGTTCCAGCCCGGCGTGGCCGGCCTCGATCGCGATCTCGTGCGCGCGGCTCTCGGCGACCGCCTCGTCCTCGCTGCCGCGCCAGTGCAGGGCCTGGATCGGCCCCTTGTCCTCCCGGCGCAGCCCGGCCGCCGCGAAGCGCCCGCCGTCCAGCGCGGCGAGGAACTCCGCCGCTTCGCTCTCGCGCCCGGCGACCGAGGGGTCCGGCCGCGGCGATTCCTCACCCGGCAGCAGCAGCTCGAGCCCGTGGTTGCCCGCGTAGGCCAGCGAGTCGAGCCCGACCAGCCGCCGCGCCTCCTCGGCCCGCCGCCCGGAGATGCAGCCGACCAGCGCGTAGCGCTCGCTCAGCGCCGCCAGCGCCTCGCGCGCCGCCGCCGGCACAGCCGCGTCCTCGGCTCGTTCGACGATCGGCGCCAGGGTGCCGTCGACGTCGGTGAGGATCGCCGTCCGGCCGGGCTCGTTGCGGAGCGGCTCCAGGCTTGCCACCCAGTCGCCGCCTCCGTTCTCGGGGTGGTGGGCCACGCGTCTAGTATCGCGAGATGCCAGCCGCCGGCGCGCACCCGGACCACGCCCTCTGGAAGCTGGCGGCGCTCGGCACCCTCGCCGGCGCCTTCAGCGGCCTCTTCGGCGTCGGGGGAGGGACGATCATCGTGCCGCTGCTGATCTTCTGGTTCGCCTACGGGGAGCGCCTCGCAACCGGCACCAGCCTCGCCGCGATCATCCTCATCGGCCTGCTCGGCGCCCTCGCCCAGGGCGGCCTCTACGGCAACGTCCACGTCGTCACCGCGCTGCTGCTGGCGATCCCCGCGGTGGTGGGAGTGGTGGTCGGCACCGCGATCCAGCAGCGGATCCCGCAGCGCGCCGTCTCCTACCTCTTCGCCCTGCTGCTGGTCGCGATGGCCCTGGAGCTGATCCTCTCGTGAGCGGAGATGCCCGTGGATGAGCTGGCGGCCGTCCTGATCTGCCTCATCGGCGGGCTGACCGGCGGCCTGGTCGGGGTCGGCGGCGGCATCCTCTTCGTCCCGGCGCTGACGATCTTCATCGGTCTGACCCAGGTCGAGGCCGAGTCGACCTCGCTGCTGATGATCGTCATCGTCGCCATCGCGGGGGCCTACCGCCAGTACAGCTACGGCAACGTCCGCGTCCGCGAGGCAATGGTGATCGGTCTCTTCTCGCCCGTCGGCGTCCTGCTCGGCGTCGTGATCGCCAACAACGTCTCCGAACGGGCTCTGCAGCTCTCCTTCGCGGCACTGGCGCTGTTCCTGGCGGCGCAGCTGCTGCACCGCGTGCGCTCGACCTGACCCCCCGCCCGCCGCCCGAGATCGCCGGCCGGGCCGGGTGCATGGTCTACGCTCAGAAGCGTGGATTCACTCAGCTGGGAAGGCGATCTGCCCCACCTCCGCGCGCCGGTCATGGTGTGCGCATTCCGGGGCTGGAACGACGCCGCTGCAGCCGCCTCGACGGCGCTGACCTCGATCGCCACCTCGCTCGACGCCGACCTGCTCGCCCGCATCGACCCCGAGGAGTACTTCGACTTCCAGTCGACGCGGCCGACGATCACCCTCGACGAAGGCCAGACCCGCCGGATCGACTGGCCGGAGAACAACCTCTACGCGGTGCGGGTGCCGAGCGCCGACCGCGACCTGGTGTTGCTCGACGGGACCGAGCCGAACCTGCGCTGGCGCACCTTCTCGGAGACGATCGCCACCGCCGCCGACGCGCTCGGCATCGAGATGATCGTCACCCTCGGCGCCCTGATCGCCGAGGTGTCCCACACGCTGCCGGTGCCGATCACCGGCCTCGCCTCCAACCAGGACCTGGTCGACGAGCTGGAGCTGGAGCGGTCCAACTACGAGGGGCCGACCGGGATCGTCGGCGTCGTCCACGACCTCTGCCGCCAGAGCGGGATCGACTCCGCCTCCCTCTGGGCGGCCGTCCCGCACTACGTCGCCGCCGTCCCCAACCCGAAGGCGGCGCTCGCCCTGCTGCGCCGCCTCGAGGGCCTTACCGGCATCGCGGTCGAAGCCGCCGAGCTGGAGGAGGAAACGACCGACTACGAAGAGCAGATCGATCGCGCCATCGCCGCCAACCCGGAGATCGAGGAGCTGGTCTCCCGGATCGAGGCCGAACAGTCCGACCTCCTGGAGGACGAGGGCGAACTCCCCAGCGCCGACACCCTCGCCCGCGACTTCCAGCGCTTCCTCCGCCAGCGCGGCAAAGACAGCTGACTGCAAATCGTCCCCGCATACCGGGGACGAGTTGTAGGTCAGGCTTCGGCCGCCGGGCAGATGAGGCGGTAGTCGCACCAGCTGCAGACGCTGGGGGAGGGGCGGGGCTCGAAGTCCTGACTGAGGATGCCCTCGCCGACCTGCAGGACGGTGCGCTCGACGCGCTCGGCGTCGTCGGGCCGGGTCGGCGCCGGTACCTTCTCGGCGTCGAGGACGTAGTAGTAGCTGCCGACGCTGGCCTCGATCCCCCAGGCCTCGCGGGCGGCCATCCGGTAGAGCGCCAGCTGCAGGTCGTCGTCGAGCTCTTCTTCGCTCTTGCGCTCGCCGGTCTTGTAGTCGATCAGCTCGTAGTCGCCGTCGGGGAGCCGGTCGACCCGGTCGACGCGACCGCGGACGTGGTGGTCGCCGACCTTGAAGTCGAACTTTTTCTCCAGCCAGACCGGCTCGCCCTCGGCCTGGCGCTCGCGCTCCCAGTAGAGCCGCAGCGCCTCCCGCGCCCGGTCGCGGAACTGCAGCTCGTCGTTGCTGGAGCCGAAGCCGGTGCGCCGCCAGCCCGACTCGAAGAGGCGCTCGAGCTCCCGCAGCCCTTCGCTTGGGTCGGCCGGCGGTTCCTTGTGGAAGCGCTCGAGGACGTTGTGGAAGAGGATCCCGAAGCGCTGGTTGATCGTCGGCTCCTGGGGGATCCCGAAGACCCGCGCGAACTTGTACTTCAGCGGGCAGGTCAGGTACAGCGTGAGGTCCGAGGCCGAGAGGCTGAGCATGCCGTCGCCGCGGCGCGGCAGGAAGGCCTCCAGGGAGGGCTCCTCGCGCGCCGCCACCAGCTCCAGCCGCCGGCCCCGCTCGCGCTCGGAGTCGAGCAGGTAGGCGTCGAGGGCGGAGGCGTCGAGCTCGGCCTGCTGCTCGGGAGTCGCCACCTGCCGCAGCAGCCCGTTGACGGCTTCGATCGCCTCGGCGGTCGGCTCGTCGCCGGGGCGCTGCGCCAGCGCCGCCAGCTTCAGCAGCTCCAGATAGCGGGCGATCGCCCGGTTGACGTCGATCGCGGTGTCGAGCCGCGGCTCGGAGAGCTCCCGGCCCGCCCGCCAGGAGGCCTCGAGCACCTGCTCGCGCAGCGTCCGGTAGGTCGCGTGCAGCCCCTCGGCGGGGCCGAAGAGCTCCTCCTCGTGCGGCTCCTCCACCCCGCCTTCGGCAGCCGCGGCGGCCAGCGCCTCCTCGTAGTAGCGGGAGGGACGCGCCGCCTCGCCGCCGGCGCCGCGCTCGATCCGGGAGAGCACCAGGCTCTCGCGCGCCGGCCGCCCCAGCCGCTCCCACTCGCCCTCCTCCTCGAGGCCGAGCACGAAGACGTGGTCGAAACCGAGCCCCTTGACCCCCGCCGCCGCCATCACCTGCACCGCCCCCGGCGAGGGCGGCTCGGCGGCGTCCTCCGGGTCCACCCCGGCCTCGGCGACGGCGCTCAGGTAGGCGACGAAGCCGCGCGTGGAGCCGTGCGGCTCCCGTCGCGTCCAGGCGGTGGCCAGCTCGGCCAGGCGCGAGAGCCCGAGCAGCCGCTCCGCCACCTCCGGCTGGGCGGCGAAGAGGCGCTGGCGGCGCAGCCCGACCTGCTCGATCAGCCTCCGCACGAAGACGTCGGCGCGGCTTTCCTCCATGATCGCGGCGGCGCCGTTGTAGAGCTTGAGGAAGGTGCCGATCCGCTCCCGCGCCTCCGGCTGGAACTGCGGCGAGTCGAGGGCGGCTTCGCAGGCGGCGACCATGTCGAGCTTGCGCCGCCGGGCGATCGTCGTCAGCCGCGCCAGGTCGGCCGAGCGCAGCTCGACCGGCGGCCGGGTCAGCGCCCGCGCCGCGGCGGCCGAGTCGTCGGGGGCGGCCAGCACCCGCAGCCAGGCGATCGCGTCGCGCACCTCGGGGCGCTGGAACAGCGCCGTCGGCCCGACCAGGTGGAACGGGATCCCCCGCTCTTCCATCGCCGCCGCGATCGACCCGCCCTGCTGGGCGGGGTCGGCGACGAGCACGCAGATCTCGTCCGGGGTGGTGCCCGCGGCGACGAGGTGCTCGACCGCGCGGGCCGTCGCCTGCGCCTGCGCGCGCTCGTTCGAGCAGCGCCAGAAGCCGAGCTGGGGGTCGCGGAAGCTCCGCTCGAGGAGGATCCGCTCGCCGCCCGGGTAGACCTCGTCGAACCACCCCTCCGCGGCGCTGACGCCCGTGCCCTCGCCGGCGGCCGTCTCCAGCGCGAAGACCTGGTTCGGGTTGTCGGCCGCAAGCGACTCGAGCACCGCGCGCTGGGCCGGCGTCGCCTCCTCCAGCTCGTCGACCATCAGGTGGCGGAAGCGCTCGGCGACCCGCCTGCGCACGTCTGGTCGCTCGACCAGCAGGCAGTCGAGGGCGAGGAAGACGTCGCCCCGGTCGAGGCTGCCGGACTCGGCGAGGATCCGGTCGTGGGTGCCGTAGAGCTCGGCGAACTCGAGCTCGCGGCGCTGCGCCTCGCGGCCGGCCTCGTCCTGCGGCTGCTCGGCCTGCACCCGCTCCGAGAGGCTCGTCGGCCCCACCCGCTCCGCCTTCAGCCGGTCGATCCGCGCCAGCAGCCGCGCCAGCAGCCCGGCCGGGTTGCCGCGGATCTCGTGCCGGCGCAGCGGCAGCTGGTCGAGCCGGTCGAGCAGCATCGCCAGCCGCTCGGCGCGCCCCAGCACGTCGAAGAAGGGGTCGAGGCCCGCCTCGTCGGAGTACTCGCGGAGGAGCCGTTCGCCGATCGCGTCCCAGCTGCCGATCCACAGCTCCTCGAAGGAGCCCTCGAGCAGCGCCTCGCAGCGTTCGCGCAGTCGCGCCGCGGTCGCCTGGCTGGAGGCGATGGCGAGGATCTCCTCGGGCCGGGAGCCGGAGCCGACCAGGTGGGCGAGGCGCCGGGCGAGCAGCTCGGTCTTGCCCGTCCCCGCGGTGCCGATCACCAGCAGCGGCCCCGCCCCGTGCGCGACCGCGCGCTGCCGCTCCGAGGCGGCGCTCTCGAGCGTGGGATGGTCCTCGGGCATCGGCTCAACGCTAGCGCGAGCGGGCGCTTTATCTAGAGTCCAGTCGATGGACGTCCTCTCAGCGGACTGGCCGGCGATCTGCCGGCGCATCGTCGCCGCCCAGCGGCCGATCTTCGCCGAGGTGAGGACGAGCGAGGAGCGGACCGTCTACGAGGGCGTCGGCGAGGGCGGCGACCGCACCCTGGTGATCGACCGCCGCTGCGAGGACGTCGTCTTCGCGGAGCTCGATCGGCTGGCCGCCGAAGGGGCCTCCTTCGTCGCCGTCTCCGAGGAGCGGGGGGAAGTCACCTTCGGCTCCGGCGGCGGGCACCGGGTCGTGATCGACCCGATCGACGGCTCGCTGAACGCGCGCCGGACGATCCCCTCCTTCGCGGTCTCGATCGCCGTCTCCACCGGGCCGTCGATGGCCGACGTCGAGTTCGGCTTCGTCCACGACTTCGGCGCCGACGAGGAGTTCCTCGCCCGACGCGGGGAGGGGGCGCGGCTGGACGGCGAGCCGGTGCGGGTCGCCGCCGCGAGCGAGCGGCTCGAGGTGGTCGGGATCGAGTCGGCCGAGCCGGGGTGGTCGCTGCCGGCGCCGGAGGCGCTCGCCGGCAAGGTCTTCCGCCTGCGCGTGGTCGGCGCGATCGCGATCTCCGCCGCCTACGTCGCCGCCGGCCGCTTCGACGCGATGCTGAGCCTGCGCTCCTGCCGCTCGGTCGACGCCGCCGCGGCGCAGCTGATCGTCCGGGAGGCGGGCGGCGCCGTCGCCTTCGGCGAGGGCGGCCTGAGCGAGGCGATGCTCGACCTCGACTCGCGCTACCCGATGGCCGCGGCCGGCAGCGAGGACGGCCTCGCCACGGTGCGCTCGGCGCAGCTCGCCAAAGCCGCGTAACCGTCCTCTGCAGGCGGTTTAAGAACGTGTGTTCCTACGAACCTATGTTCGCTACACTCGGGCACTTCCCCAGAGCCCCCGAATACTGAAGAGGTGTTTCTCCCCATGGCAGAGAGCAGGAAAAACGGCAGCAAATCGAAAACGCAGGCAAAACGCGCGACCACCGAAGCGAAAAAATCGGCGGCCAAGACCGCGAAAGCTTCCAAGCGCGCCGCCACCAAGACCGCCGCTGCCGAGAAGAACCAGGTCCAGGCCGTCGTCGAGGCCGCTGTCGACGTCCCCGTCGGCGCCGTCCTCACCGTCAGCGACCGGGTCTCCGAGCTGGTCGAGCCCTGGACCGACCGCAGCAAGGCCGAGCGGCAGATCAAGAGCTACCGCAGCTCGCTGCGCAAATCGCTGAAGCGGACCGAGCGCCGCGGCACCACCGCCCGCCGCAAAGCGATCACCGAGGCCCGCAAGACCCGCAAAGAGGTCGAGCGCGAGGCCCGCAACCGCCGCCGCGAGGTCGAGACCACGATCAAGCGCAACCGCGACGAGGTCGAGCAGCGCGTCCGCAGGGCGATCGAGGAGCAGGCCTCCCGCGCCCAGGCCGTCACCGGCACCGCCCAGGTCGTCACCGACCGGGCCCAGGCCGTCGTCGGCACCGTGAGCAACCAGCTCACCTCCCTGCGCTAGAGCGCACTTCGCCGGTCAGCGACCGGTGACCTGAACAGGCCGCGAGGCGCTCGGCTCATAGGGCCAGCCCTCGCGGCCTTTTACGTAGGCGCGGAACTGGAAGCGGACGCCGCGGCTGTCGTCGTCGCTGAAGCGGTAGGCGTAGCGGAAGCGACCGCGCGCGTCTGCCTCCACGGTGCGGAACGCTCGCCAGCCGGCACCGGGGTAGCGGAACTGCAGCTCCACCGGCAATCCCCGGACGGCGCGCTTCGCCCCCACCGCGGCGACCCTGCCGCTGAAGGCGATCGGCCTGCCGCCCACCCTGGCGGTCGCCGCCGAGGCTCGCAGCCGCGTAGCCGCGAGGGTGGTGAGGTTGGCGCTCTCGCCGGTGGTGCGAGTGAGGGCGCGGCTGCCGGCGTAGGTCGCGACCACCTCCCGGCTCGGCCCGGGAGCGAGGCGCAGGGAGAACGCACCGTCCGCGCCGGTGCGGACGGTGGTGGCCCGCTGCCGCGGCTCGGCCCCGGTGCCGAAGGTCTCCGTGACCGTTATCTCCTGACCGGCGACGGGACCGCCGCCGAGCCTGCGAAGGCGCCCGCCGAAGCGGACGCCGCGGCCGAGACGCACCCGTTTCGCTGCCTGCCACCCGCGCCCTCGAACGGCGAAGCCCGACTCCAGCGACGCTTGCGCCTTCACCGGGTTGACCAGGACCATCCTGGCGCCGCGATCGCGGGCGGTGCCGGTGCCGAGGTTGCCGGCGATGTCGAACCCCGAGGCGATGAACTCGTATTTCCCGTGCGGGAAGGCGTCCGAGTCCCAGCGCGCGATCAGCCTGCCTGCGACCACCTCGGTCGGCAGCTCCTGGTAGCGCGCGTTGGTCCCCGCCGGGCGCAACGCGATCGAGCCGCGGCTCGGGCTCGGCCCGGAGAGGGCGTCGGTCACGGTCGCTTCGAGCCGCTCGGGTTCGCTCGAATCTTGGGCGGGGACGAAGGCGACCTTGGGCGGGTCTTCATCGATACGCACGATGGCCGGCGCCTGGGGCGGCTGCGCTTCCGCTCCCGCGACGTTGCCGGCGGCGTCCCGGCCGGAGAGCTCGACCTCGTGGACGCCGCTGCCGGTGACCCAGGCGCCGACCTGATCGCCCCAGGCGAGGGTCGGCGCGCCCCCGTCGACGCCGATCGCGGTGAAGGGACCGGTGGGGCCGCTCGGCGCCATGCCCGAGAGGGCGTCACGCGCGTGCGCGGTCACCTGCACCGGCTCGTTGCTCCAGCCGGACGGTACGCCTTGCAGGGAAAGTTCCGGCCGGGTGGCGTCGACCCTGAAGGTCGCGGTGGCGGCCTCGGAGCGGAGGCCGGCGCCGGAGATCGCCGCCACCCGAACGACGTTCGTGCCCTCCGGAAGGGTGCCGAGCGAAACCGTGTCCTCGCCGCTCGCCTCCGCCTCGAAGCTGCCGACTCCGTGGTTCAGGGAGACCGCGTAGCCCCGGATGCCCGACGGGGGGTGCGGCAACGCCGACACGTCGATCCTCAGGATCGCCGGCTCGGTGCCGAGGAGCCAGTGGGCGGGCGCCTCCAGGTGCGGCGCCGGCGGCGCCACGTTGTCGAACCGCAGCATCGCCGTCGCCCGGGGGCCTGCGTTGCCGTCTGCGTCGAGGAACCAGACCTCGATCTCGTAGATGCCCGGAACCGGCGGGACCACGATGTCGAGGGGGGCGTCGATCTCATCGCTGACGGTGATCGGAGGCCCCACCGGAATCCCGCTCCCGTCATAGAGCCGGTGGGCGACAGCGCTCGGCGTGGCCGGCGAATCCTGAGCCAGGCCCCAGGTGAGCCGGAAGGACCTCTCCGGGCGCCAGCCTTCTTCGCCGCCGTTCACCTGCAGGTTCCTGATTCCCAGGGGATCGTCGGCCGAAGCGACCTCCGAGAAGCCGCCTGCGGGCACGGCCGCCACGGCAAGCAGAGCTGCGAGGAGAAGCCGGCGAAAGCGCCTCATGGCCCGAACTCCCCCGCCGGGCTGCCGCCGCTCGAGCTGGTGACCGGCGCCGGTTCAGGGGCGGCTTCGGCAACGGGTTCGGGCGGCGGTACGGATTCGACCGGTTCGCTGGCGACGGCGGGGGCGGGTTCGCTCGCGGGCTCCGCTTCCGCAGTTGCGGGGGCGGGGGCCGGCGTCGGCTCCCGCTCCGGCCGGCGCCGCTCGCGCTCCCGCTTCGGTTCCCGAGCGGGGGCGGGCGCCCCCT
>DASUQZ010000245.1:0-8386 GCA_036280335.1 Solirubrobacterales bacterium | reverse complement strand
GCGAGGCAGGAACTGATGGTGATGGTGCCGGTAAAGCCGACGAGGCCGCGCCGGCCGAGGTGGAGGACTGATGATCGACATCAACAATTTCGACGCGATCGAGATCGGGCTCGCGTCTTCGAAGAAGATCCGCTCCTGGAGTTGGGGCGAGGTAACCAAGCCCGAGACGATCAACTACCGGACGCTGAAGCCCGAGAAAGACGGGCTCTTCTGCGAGCGCATCTTCGGTCCGACCAAGGACTGGGAGTGCTACTGCGGCAAGTACAAGCGGGTCCGCTACAAGGGCATCGTCTGCGAGCGCTGCGGCGTCGAGGTGACCCGCTCCAAGGTCCGCCGCGAGCGGATGGGGCACGTCGACCTCGCCTCGCCGGTCTCGCACATCTGGTTCTTCAAGGGCGTTCCGAGCCGGATCGGCTACCTGATCGACATGGCTCCGAAAGAGCTGGAGAAGGTCCTCTACTTCGCTGCCTCGATGGTCACCTGGGTCGACGAGGAGGCCCGTGACAAGGACGTCGGGAAACTGGAGAAAGAGGTCAAGAAAGTCGTCGACTCCTACGAGGCCGAAAAACAGAAACGGACCCAGGAGCTGAACGAGTCCCTCGAGCGCCGGATCGCCTACCTGGAGGACGGCAGCCAGGACAAGTTCGACGACGAAGACCACATCTGGGCCGACTCGCTGAAACTGACGGCTGCGCAGCTGCGCAAGCTCAAAGACGACGACCGCGCCAAGATGATCAAAGAACTGCGCAAACAGTTCGACGCGGAGATCGCCGACACCGAGGCCTACCTCGAAGAGGCCGCGGAGCGGATGCAAGAGGTCTGGAAGATCTTCACGGAGATGAAGCCGAAGGACGTCATCAACGACGAGACGGTCTTCCGTGAGCTCAAGGACCGCTTCGGCTCCCCGTTCGGCTGGGGCGAGTACTTCCGCGGCGGCATGGGCGCCGAAGCGGTGCGCGACCTGCTCGAACAGGTCGACCTCGAGGCCGAAATCGAGGAACTGGAGCAGATCATCAACAGCTCCAAAGGCCAGAAACAGGCCCGCGCGGTGAAGCGGCTGAAAGTCGCCTCCGCCTTCCACAACTCGGAGAACAAGCCCGACTGGATGATCCTCGACGCGGTGCCGGTGATCCCGCCGGAGCTGCGCCCGATGGTCCAGCTGGACGGCGGCCGCTTCGCGACCTCCGACCTCAACGACCTCTACCGCCGGGTGATCAACCGCAACAACCGGCTGAAAAGGCTGCTCGATCTCGGCGCCCCCGAGATCATCGTCAACAACGAGAAGCGGATGCTGCAGGAGGCCGTCGACGCGCTGTTCGACAACGGCCGTCGCGGACGCCCGGTCACGGGCCCCGGCAACCGGCCCCTGAAGTCCCTCTCCGACATGCTGAAGGGGAAGCAGGGTCGCTTCCGCCAGAACCTGCTCGGCAAGCGCGTCGACTACTCCGGCCGCTCGGTGATCGTCTCCGGACCGAACCTGCGGCTGCAGCAGTGCGGCCTGCCGAAGCTGATGGCGCTCGAGCTCTTCAAGCCGTTCATCATGGCTCAGCTGGTCGAGCGCAAAGCGGTCCAGAACATCAAGGCCGCGAAGAAGATGGTCGAGTCGATGATCCCGGAGGTCTGGGACGTGCTGGAGGAAGTCATCCACCAGCACCCGGTCCTGCTCAACCGGGCCCCCACCCTCCACCGTCTCGGCATCCAGGCCTTCGAACCGGTCCTGGTCGAGGGCAAGGCGATCCAGGTTCATCCCCTGGTCTGCCACGCCTTCAACGCCGACTTCGACGGCGACCAGATGGCGGTGCACGTGCCGCTCTCCGCCGAGGCCCAGGCCGAGGCGCGGATCCTCATGCTCTCCGCCAACAACATCCTCTCCCCGGCCCACGGGGCGCCGCTGGCGACCCCGACCCAGGACATGGTGCTCGGCATCTACTACCTGACCTACGGTCCCGAAGAGGCGGAGCTGCAGAAGATCGACGAGGAACTGAAGACCGGTAAGGGCCAGAACGGCTCCGGACCGGACGTGAAGGTCTTCCGCTCCTCCCAGGAGGCCGAGCTCGTCTACGAGAACGGCGGCTGCAAACTCCACGACCAGGCCGAGTACCGACGGGCCGGGCGCGGGCACTTCCTGACCACGGTCGGGCGGATCATCTTCAACGAGAAGATCGAGCGCGCCCTCGCCGACGCCCTCGAAGACGACTTCGATCCCGAGCAGTTCGAGTTCGTCAACTTCTCGCTGAAGAAGAAGGACATCAACAAGATGGTCTCCGACCTGGTCGAGTCCTACGGGGCGCCGGCGGTCTCACAGGTGCTCGACGCCTTCAAGGACCTGGGCTTCCACTACGCGAGCCAGGCCGGGATCACCGTCTCGAAGAACAACGTCGTCTCTCCGCCCGAGAAGCCGGAGATCCTCGATCGCTACGAGAAGGAGACCGCTGCGATCCAGCAGCAGTACGACGAAGGCTATATCACCGCCGAGGAGCGTCACGAGGCTGTGACGGCCCATTGGAACCGGGCGACCGACGAGGTCGCGCAGGCGATGGAGGACAACCTCGAAGAGCTGAACCCGATCTTCATGATGGCCAACTCGGGCGCTCGCGGATCCTTCAAACAGATCCGCCAGCTGGCCGGGATGCGCGGCCTGATGGCCAACCCGAAAGGGGAGATCATCGAGCGGCCGATCAAGGCCAACTTCATGGAGGGGCTCTCGGTCCTCGAGTACTTCATCTCCACCCACGGCGCCCGAAAGGGACTCGCCGACACGGCGCTGCGGACGGCCGACTCCGGTTACCTCACCCGCCGCCTGGTCGACGTCGCCCAGGACGTGATCGTCCGCGAGGAGGACTGCAAGACCAAAGACCACATCGAGATGGTCATCCGCAAGGACGACGGCTCCCTCAACGACAACCTGATCGGGCGCCTGGCCGCGAAAAAGCTCGAGACCAAACGGGGTCGCGAGCTGCTCAAGCGCAACCAGGAGATCACCCAGAAGGACGTCGAGGAGATCGCCGAGGCGTTCGGCGACGAGGGTGTCAGGATTCCCGTCCGCTCGGCCCTGAAGTGCGAGGCCGAGTCCGGGGTCTGCCGCTCCTGCTACGGGATCGCGCCGGCGACCGGCTCGATGGTCGACATCGGCGACGCGGTCGGCATCATCGCCGCGCAGTCGATCGGCGAGCCGGGGACCCAGCTGACCATGCGGACCTTCCACACCGGAGGCGTCGCCGGCCAGGACATCACCCAGGGTCTGCCGCGGATCGTCGAGCTCTTCGAGGCGCGCAAACCGAAGGGCCTGGCGCAGATGGCCGAGGCCGCCGGGAAGGTCTCGATCGAAGAGACCGACAAAGCGCTGAAAGTGATCGTCACCGAGTCCAGCGGCGAGGAGCACAGCTACAGCTTCCCGCTGCGGACCCGGCTGCACGTCGCCGACGGCGACCGCGTCGAGGTCGGCGAGCAGCTCAACGAAGGCTCGCTCTACCCGGCTGACCTGCTGGCGATTCGCGGGCGCACCGCGACCGAGCTCTACCTCGTCGACGAGGTGCAGAAGGTCTATCGCGCCCAGGGCGTCGACATCAACGACAAGCACATCGAGCTGATCGCCCGCCAGATGCTCAAGAAGGTGCGGATCGAGTCGAAGGGCTCGACCAGCCTCCTGCCCGGGCAGCTGGAGGATCGCGGCAGCCTCAAACGGCTCAACAAGAAGGTCAAGGAAGAGGGCGGGACCCCCGCGAAAGGCGAGGAGGTCATCCTCGGGATCACCAAGGCCTCGCTGGCAACCGAGTCCTTCCTCTCCGCGGCCTCCTTCCAGGAGACGACCAAGGTGCTCACCGACGCCGCCCTCGAGGGCAAACGGGATCGCCTGGTCGGCCTGAAGGAGAACGTGATCATCGGCAAGCTGATCCCGGCCGCGACCGGCCTCAAGCACTACCGGACGGTCGCGATCGAGCCGGCGGAACCGATCGAGCCGCCCAGCGACGACGACCTGCTCGAAGAAGACGAGCTGGCCGCCGAGCTCGGCGTCGACGGGGTCGAGGCTCCGGTCGAGGGCTTCGGCACCTCCTTCGCGGAGGAGCTCGAGGAGCTCGCGCAGGAGATCGAGACCAACTCCGAAGAGTCGAAATAACGGTGTGGGGAAATACGGATGTGTTCCCCGCCCTAGAAGTGGGTAAATAACTATTACCCCAAGATCAACGAGTTTCGCATCTTGAGGTACTTCATTTCTCCTTGACACCGAGGGCCGGAACCCCAAGTCCGGCCCTCGGTGCCTTTGAAGACGAGAGACTGGCCACGCAGCCAGTCCGATAGATTCCGCTCCATGGAGTCCGCCGAGAAGGTCTGCATCATCGGCGCCGGCAGCTCCGGCATCGTCGCCGCCCAGGTGCTGGACGCGCGCGGCATCCCCTTCGACTGCTTCGAGAAGGGCTCGCAGATCGGCGGCAACTGGCGCTTCGAAAACGACAACGGGATGTCGTCCGCCTACCGCTCGCTGCACATCAACACCTCGCGGCGGGTGATGGCCTTCAAGACGCTGCCGATGCCCGACCACTATCCCGACTACCCCGACCACTTCCAGATGGCGGCCTACTTCGACGAATACGCCGATCATTTCGGCCTGCGCGAGAAGATCAGCTTCCGCACCGAGGTGGTCAAGGTGGAGCCCGCCGACGGGGCCTGGGCCGTGACCGTGAAGGGGGAGGGAGGCGCCGAGCGCACCGGCCGCTACCGGGCGGTGATGGTCGCCAACGGCCACCACTGGGACCCGCGCTGGCCGGAACCGGCCTTTCCCGGCTCGGACGAGTTCGAGGGCGAGCAGCTGCATGCCCACCACTACCGGGAGCCCGATGTCCTGCGCGGCAAGAGGGTCCTGGTCCTCGGCCTCGGCAACTCGGCGACCGACATCGCCGTCGAGTCCTCGCGGATCGCCGACAAGACCTTCCTGGCGGTGCGACGCGGCGCCTACGTGCTGCCCAAGTACATGAACGGCAAGCCGATCGACGAGGTCTCGAACCCGATCTTCTCCCGCCTGCCGCTCTCGGTCCAGCGCTTCTTCGCGATGCGCGGGCTGGAGATCGCGGCGGGGGACATGACCACCTACGGCCTGCCGAAGCCCGACCACAAGCTCTTCGAGGCGCACCCGACGGTCTCCTCGGAGCTGCTGCCCCGGCTCGGCCACGGCGACATCACCGTCAAGCCCAACATCGAGCGCTTTTCCGGTGGCCGCACCGTCCGCTTCGTCGACGGCAGCGAGGAGGAGATCGACCTGGTCGTCTACTGCACCGGCTACAAGATCAGCTTCCCCTTCTTCGACCCCAAGGTGTTCTCGGCGCCGGACAACCGGCTGCCGCTCTACCGGCGGGTCGTCTCGGTCGAGCGCCCGGGCCTCTACTTCATCGGCTTCATCCAGCCGCTCGGGCCGATCATGCCCCTTGCCGAGGCGCAGTGCGAATGGGTCGCCGACCTGCTCGCCGGCAGGGCGACGCTACCTCCGGCCGGGGAGATGAAGCGGGAGATCTCGCGCGAGGAACGGAAGCAGGCGAAGCGCTTCGTTGCCTCTAAGCGTCATACCGTCGAGGTCGACTTCCATCCTTACCTGCGCGAGATCCGGCGCGAGCGAAAGCGGGCTGCCCAGCCGGCTTGACGACGCGGGTGCGCCCGCCGGGCGGGCAATCCGGGATCGGCAGCGTCGCGCCGCCCCCGTGGGGACCGCCTCGGCGCGGGCCCCGGGGCAGCCGCGGGCGGGGACGCCGCTTGAAGCCGCCGCCGCTCTCGTCGCTTGCTCCCGCCGCTTCGTCGTGCTGCTTGCTCGCCCACCAGACGAGCCAGATCGATGCGAAGACCGGGATCTTGAGCACCACGAGCAGGAAGAAGATCGGCCAGAACCCCGTCATCTGAGTCAGTGTAGAGAGGTTCCCCAGGCGTCCAACGCCTCGACGTGGCCCTCCTCGAGGCCCAGATGGGGCTCGGTCGGGACCAGCAGCGTCGGTGCCGGGCGCTGCTCGGCCCACTCGTAGCAGCTGGCGTCGAAGTTGTCGTCGATCCAGGCGACCGGCCGCCCGCCCGCATAGGCCTCGAGCGCTGCCAGCTTCCAGTGGGCGCCGCCGCTGCGGGGGACCGTGTCGAAGGAGATATGCGGCAGCTCCGGCAGGCCGAGCAGCTCCGGCAGGTAGAAGTTCGCTTTGTCCTCCCAGCCGCTCGCCCAGACCAGCTCGAAGCGCTCCGAGAGCCGCAACAGGCGCGAGCCGACCGGCAGGGAGATGCAGTGCGGAACCCCGTCGACGAGCTGCAGGTGCGTGTGCGGCGGCCGCTCCTCGAACCCGAAGAGGCTGATCACGCCGTCGATGTCGACGGCCAGAAGGGGTCTAGGCGGAGCTACCAGCGGTAATGCGCGAACGCTTTGTTGGCCTGGGCCATGCGGTAGATGTCGTCCTTCCGCTTCCAGGCGCTGCCCTGCTGCTGGTTGGCGTCGAGGATCTCGGCGGCGAGGCGCTCGGCCATCGAGTACTCGCGGCGGGCGCGGGCGAACTGGACGAGCCAGCGGACGGCGAGGGTGCGGGCGCGGCGGGCGGGAACCTCGACCGGGACCTGGTAGGTGGCGCCGCCGACGCGGCGGGAGCGGACCTCCAGGACGGGGGTCAGCTGTTTGATCGCCGCCTCGAGGGTCTCGACCGGGTCGTCGCCGGTGCGCTCGCCGACGATCGCGAGGCTGTCGTAGACGATCCGCTCGGCAAGGCTCTTCTTGCCGTCGACCATCACCTTGTTGATCAGCTGCTGGACGAGCCGGTTGCGGTGGCGGGCGTCCGGCTCGACCGGCCGAATCTGTGCTGCGGAGCGGCGAGGCATTACGAAGCTTTGACGCCGTAGCGGGAGCGGGCCTGTTTGCGGTCGGAGACGCCGGCGGCATCCAGGGTGCCGCGGACGACCTTGTAGCGGACGCCCGGCAGGTCCTTGACGCGACCACCCCTGATCAGGACCACGGAGTGCTCCTGGAGGTTGTGCCCCTCGCCCGGGATGTAGGTGGTGACCTCCATGCCGTTGGTCAGCCGCACACGCGCGATCTTGCGCAGCGCCGAGTTCGGCTTCTTCGGGGTGACCGTTGCGACACGGGTGCAGACGCCGCGCTTCTGCGGGGCCGCTACGCGCTTCTTGCGACCCTGGCCCGACTTGAGGCCCGGCGTCGCGGTCTTCTTCTTCGGGCGCTTGCGGCCCTTCCTGACGAGCTGATTCGTATTAGGCACGGCCGCGCATAGTAGAGCAGTCCGCCGAAAAGGAGTCCCCCGGCCGCGGCGAGCTCGGCGAAGAAGCCGTCTTCGAGCACGGCCGAGGCGCCCGCGAAGCGGGAGGCCTGCGCCCCCTCGTCGAGTCCGGCGGGAAGGTCGACGAGGAGGATCACGGCCAGCGACACCAGCCCGAGCAGCGCCACGGAGAGGCCGAGCCCGCGGCGCCCCCGGCGCAGCGCCAGCCCCCCGAGGGCCATCGCGAGGATTCCCACCGGGACCAGCAGGTAGGCATGGGCCTCTCCCGCCGTGCGCTCCTCCACGGTGGGGGCGGCGGCCGCGTCGGGCACCCCCGCGTAGCCGGGCTGGCCGATCTCCACCGCCCGGTAGTCGAGGAACTGGGAGGCGACCAGGAGGGCGCCGCTCGCGATCAGGACGAGCGCCGCGGCCCGGTCCGGGGTGAGGACCCGGCTGGCGGCGGTGGCGGCCCGGACCAGGAGGGTGCAGGTCCGGCGGATCCCGCGCTCGCCGGCGGCAAGGGCCCGGAAGAAGAGGGCGAGGAGGGGCCGCAGGCGCGGCCACAACCAGGCGGCGCCGCGGCGCATGGCCAGGCGCGTGTGGTGCCATGCCAACAGCAGGATCGGGTACGCCCGCTCGAGCCCCCGGTTGCCCGCCCGATCAACCTGTCGTGACCAGCGGCGAAGCGCTGCTATCATCGCCCGTCGCTCAGGCAGTTTTCGCTGTTTTTTCGCAGGACGCTTCGCCGGGCCCCGTGGGGCCTTTTTTTGCGGCTTATCACCACTACTCGACTTAGGAACCATGGCACGCAGCTTTCCACTGGAGAAAACCCGGAACATCGGGATCATGGCGCACATCGACGCCGGCAAGACGACGACGACCGAGCGCATCCTCTACTACACCGGGCGCACCCACAAAATGGGCGAGGTCCACGAGGGCGCCGCGGTCATGGACTGGATGGAACAGGAGCAGGAGCGCGGCATCACGATCACCTCCGCCGCGACCGCCTGTGATTGGAAGGGCCACCGGATCAACATCATCGACACGCCCGGCCACGTCGACTTCACGGTCGAGGTCGAGCGCTCGCTGCGCGTCCTCGACGGCGCAATCGCCGTGTTCGACTCGGTCGCCGGCGTCGAGCCCCAGTCGGAGACCGTCTG
>DASUQZ010000244.1:0-2086 GCA_036280335.1 Solirubrobacterales bacterium | reverse complement strand
GAGCTGACGATCGTCCGGGATGGCGACGAGGAGACGCTGGACGTCACCCTCGGGACCCAGCCCAAATCGTCCGAATAGCGAGCGGGTGCGGTAGGACGGGTTCGACCCCCTCCTCACTCAACTTGCTCGGGTGGGGCGTGGACGGCCGTCCGAGGGTCTGCTGCCCGAGAAGTACAAGCCGTTCGGAGGGGGCCGAACCCGTCTTCACGTACGCTGGTGGGGATGCGGGTCAAGTTCTGTGGGATCACCAACATCGACGATGCGGCTGAGGCTGTGCGGCTCGGGGCTTGGGCTGTGGGGCTGATTCATTTCCATGGCAGTCCGAGGGATGTGGATCGGGCTGTGGCGGCGGAGATTGCTGCGGCTTTTCGGCGCAAGTGCGAGGTGGTGGGGGTGTTCGTGAATCCGACCCTGGACGAGGTGGTGCGGGCGGTGGAGAACGAGGACCTGACGATGGTGCAGCTGAATGGGAACGAGGGTGCTTCGTTCTGCGCCGAGGTGAAGCGGCGGACGGGGCTGAAGGTGGCCAAGGCGGTGCACGTCGCCAGCGCCGCCGACATCCACGCCGCCGAGGCCTTCCGCACCGACTTCCACCTCTTCGACCGGCGCGCCAAGGGCGCCTGGGGCGGGACCGGGCAGAGCTTCGACTGGGAGCTGCTGCGCGGCCACCGCTCCGAAGTGCCGGCGATCCTCGCCGGCGGCCTGCGCCCCGACAACGTCGCCACCGCGATCGAGGTCGCCCGCCCCTACGCGGTCGACGTCGCCAGCGGGGTCGAGCTGGAGCCCGGGCGCAAGGACCACGCGGCGATGGCGGCCTTCTTCGCGGCCGCGAACTCGGTAGGCGCAGGCGCAGATCCGGCATGAGCGCGATCGAGGAGAGGTTCGGCCCCTACGGGGGACGCTACGTGCCGGAGACCCTGATCCCGGCCCTGGACGAGCTCAGCGCCGCCTGGGCGGAGGCGCGCGAGGACGGGGAGTTCATGGGCCGGCTCGACCAGCTGCGCCGCGACTTCATCGGCCGGCCGACCCCGCTCTATCTGGCCGAGCGGCTCTCCGAGCGGGTCGGCTCGCGGGTCTACCTGAAGCGCGAGGACCTCGCCCACACCGGCGCCCACAAGATCAACAACGCGGTCGGCCAGGCACTGCTGGCGGCGCGGATGGGCAAGCCGCGGGTGATCGCCGAGACCGGCGCCGGCCAGCACGGGGTGGCGACCGCCACCGCCTGCGCCCTGCTCGGTCTCGAATGCGTCGTCTACATGGGCACCGAGGACATCCGCCGCCAGGCGCCCAACGTCGAGCGGATGAAACTGCTGGGGGCCGAGGTGGCTCCGGTCGAGGCGGGGGCGCGGACCCTCAAGGAGGCGGTGAGCGCGGCGATCCGCGACTGGGTCGCCAACGTCGCGACCACCCACTACGTGATCGGCTCCGCGGTCGGGCCGGCGCCCTACCCGGCGCTCGTCCGCGACCTGCAGCGGGTGATCGGCGAGGAGGCGCGCGAGCAGGCGCTGGCGGCCGAGGCCGGTCTGCCGGCGCGGGTGATCGCCTGCGTCGGCGGCGGCTCCAACGCGATCGGCATCTTCACCCCCTTCGTCGAGGACTCCGAGGTGGCGCTGGTCGGCGTCGAGGCGGCCGGCGAGGGCCTCGATACCCGCCGCCACGGCGCCTCGCTGCAGGGCGGCACCAAAGGCGTCCTGCACGGCTCGCTCTCCTCGGTGATCGCCGACGAGGAGGGGCAGATCCTCGAGGCGCACTCGATCTCGGCCGGGCTCGACTACCCGGGCGTCGGCCCCGAGCACGCCCAGCTGCGCGACAGCGGCCGGGCCAGTTACGTGGCGGTGACCGACGAGCAGGCGTTGGCGGCCTTCAGCGAGCTGGCGCGCCTGGAGGGAATCATCCCCGCGCTCGAGTCCTCCCACGCGATCGCCTGGCTGATGGAGAACCCGGGGGAGGAGGGCTTCGACGTCCTCTGCCTGTCGGGCCGCGGCGACAAGGACATGGCCGAGGCGACCGCCCGGATGAAAGCGCCTGGCGAGGTAATGCCGTGAGCGTTGGCGGGAGCCGGGGGAGTCTCGGCGGACAACAGCGG
>DASUQZ010000243.1:0-11363 GCA_036280335.1 Solirubrobacterales bacterium | reverse complement strand
GCCGGGGCAGGGGGGAGTCGAGGGGTCGGGGACCGGGTCGATCGGTTCCACTTCGCAGTTGCCCGTCAGCGAGAGGGTGGGTTCGAACGAATATGGAGCAGCAGATGCCGGCCCTGCGGCAAAGGCCAGGCAGAGCAGGCTGCAGACAACCGCAATCGCCCCCCGAACACTTGAACGCATCCCCTGGCTCCCTTCGAATCAGATGGCTGACGCAGACCCTAAAAGATGCTGCGAAGTTTTGTCAAGGAACTCCGCCGGTATCCCGCAAAGCAGGTGGGGTGGCGAACGCGGCCGCCCGAAGACGGCCGCGTTCAACTCAGTTTGATCTCTGGACCAGCCTCAGTGCACTTCCAGCGTTGTCGGATGAGTAACTGTGTATGTACCTGTCCATTCCCCGAAGTTACCGCAGAAGGCGCTGTCCCTCACCCGCGGGATTGCCGACGTATCAACATGGATGATCGCGTCATGTCCGCCTGTGAGTGTGCCAACTTCCGTGTTATTAGTTTCGTACTCACAGTTAATACCGAACGGGCCATGTATTGTGATGACGGCGCCGCTCGATGTAAGGATGCCGTCACCTGTTTCGGCTCCGACTTTCGTATCTTTGTGGACTTCCAAGGAGCCTTTGGCTTTGACTGTAACCGGGTAGTCACAGCCGGTGAAGGTCAGAACATCGATTTCGCCTTTGGCTGTACCCGTCGCTGAATGAGTTTCGAGATTTCCTTCGACTGTCGAGTGATCACAGCCGACGGAGAACGCTTCTCCGTGGAGTTCGGTGTCGATCGATGTAGCGTGGATATTCGGTGTACTACCTGTCTCGGATGTGACTTCGGTCGCCGAAGCGGCGCCGGCGAACGCCATCAGGGCGGCCGCGGCAACCGCGAGCAGCCCGAGCATCTTGACGTACTTCATCTGTAGTTCCTCCTTGTCCGGCGCGCGAGAGCGCCGAAGTAGATTCCGCGGCGGTTCTATACGACGGCTCAGCTAAAGATCAAGAACCGGTGATCATTGGGCCGATTCTCCGATGTAAAGCTTTCTGAGGACCAGGATTCCCCTGCAGAAAGTGGTGAACCAGTTTTCGCGCGTTCCATTTCGCGCGTGGCCAGAATCCGTACGTCGTCGTCATGCCTTGCGCAGGAACGAACCCGCCCCGCATCTCCACAGCGCCTATTTGCTTCGAATCTCTCAGGCGGGTGAGGTCGCCAGGTGCTCTGCGGCACGTGCGGAATGTCGTGCCATCAGCTCGTCCTGGGCGTTGCGCAGTTCGCCGTCGGGCTGGCGGCGGGTCCAGGCCCCCTCGGAGTCGAGCTCCCAGGAGCTGGAGTTGTCGGCCAGGCAGCGCTCGAGCACGTCGAGCAGCTCCGCCTTCAGCGCCGCGTCCTCGACCGGCGTCACCATCTCGACCCGGCTGTCGAGGTTGCGCGGCATCAGGTCGGCGGAGCCCATCAGCACCCGGGTCTCCTCGCCGCGGCGGAAGGCGTAGATCCGCGAGTGCTCGAGGAAGCGGCCGACGACCGAGCGCACGGTGATGTTCTCCGAGACGCCCTCGACCCCGGGCCGCAGGCAGCAGATGCCGCGCACGTTGAGGTCGATCCGCACCCCCGCCTGCGAGGCCTCGTAAAGCGCCTGGATGCAACGGGCGTCGACCAGCGCGTTCATCTTCAGCGCGATCCGCGCCTCCTCCCCCGCCTGCTGCGCCTCGGCGGTGCGCTCGATCTCGGCGACGATCTGGTTGCGCATCGTCGTCGGCGAGACCAGCACCTTGCGGTACTCGGCCGGGCGGCCGTAGCCGGTGAGGAAGTTGAACATCTCGGCGACGTCGGCGCCGATGTCGGGATCGGCGGTGAAGAGGCCGAGGTCGGTGTAGAGGCGGGCCGTCTTCGGGTTGTAGTTGCCGGTGCCGACGTGGACGTACTCGCGCACCTGCTCCCCCTCGCGGCGGGCGACCAGGATCGCCTTCACGTGGGTCTTCAGGCCGGGGATGCCGTAGACGACGTGGACGCCCGACTCCTCCAGCGACTTCGCCCAGTGGATGTTGGCCTCCTCGTCGAAGCGCGCTTTCAGCTCGACCATGCAGACCGCCTGCTTGCCGCGTTCGGAGGCGCGGATCAGCGCCGGCACCAGCGCCGAGTCGTCGCTGGTCCGGTACACGGTCTGCTTGATCGCCAGCACGTCGGGATCGGCGACGGCCTGGGCGACGAAGCGCTCGACCGAGGTCGAGAAGGAGTCGTAGGGATGGTGGACGAGCAGGTCGCGCTGGCGGATCTCGGCGAACATGTCGACCGCGTCGTCGTCCTCGCCCTGCAGGCGCGGCTGCGTGACCGAGGACCAGGCCGGCCAGCGCAGCTCGGTGTGGCCGGGGACGTCGGCGATCGCGTCGAGGTCGGCGAGGTCGACCAGCCCCTCGACGTCGTAGACCTCGCGGTCTTCCAGCCGCAGCGCCTCGACCAGCTGGGCGCGCAGCTTCGGGTTCATCGACGACTCCACCTCCAGCCGCACCACCTCGCCGAAGCGGCGGCGCCGCAACTCGTCCTGGACGGCCTGCAGGAGGTCGTCGGCCTCGTCGGAGACGGTGAAGTCGGCGTCGCGGGTAACCCGGAAGTAGCCGTGGTCGATCACCTCGATCCCCGGGAAGAGCAGGTCGAGGTTGGCGGCGATCACCTCCTCCAGCGGCACGAAGGTGAAGCCGTCGTCGCCGAGCGGCAGGAAGCGGCCGAGCAGCTCCTTCGGGACCTTGACCCGGGCGATGATCTCGTTGCCGCTCTCGGTGTCCCGCAGGAGGACCCCGAGGCTGAGCGAGAGGTTGGAGATGTAGGGGAAGGGCCGGCCGAGCCCGATCACCAGCGGCGTCAGCGCCGGGAAGACCTGCTGTTTGAAGCGGTCGTCGATCTCGCGGCGCTCCGCCGCGCTCGCGGTCTCGAGGGTGACGATGCGGATTCCCCTCTCCTCCAGGGCCGGCCGCAGGTCTCCGCTGAAGCAGGCGCAGAGGCGGTCGTCGAGCTCCAGCACCCGCTGCTGGATCGCGTCGATCTGCTCCTTCGGGGTGAGGCCGTCGGGGCCGCGCGCTTCGATCCCCGCGTCGAGCTGGTCGAAGAGGCCGGCGACCCGGACCATGAAGAACTCGTCGAGGTTGTTGGCGTAGATCCCGCAGAAGCGGACCCGCTCCAGCAGCGGCACCTCCGGGTCCTCGGCGAGCTCGAGAACCCGCTGGTTGAAGTCGAGCCAGGAGAGCTCGCGGTTGAAGTAGAGGGCGGGATCGTCGATCGACCCATCGTACTGAGGGGGCACCGGCTGGTCGCCGGGCGCCGTGCTCCTGCACGGCGGGCTATCAGGCGGCACGGGCGAGAGTGTGCGGGCGCGCCGCGGCGGCGTCGAGCGCCCGCCGGTAGCCGGCCGCGAGCTGCCCCATCGAGCGCTCCCAGGAGCGCTCGCGGGCGGCGCGGGCGGCGGCGTCGCCGAGCTGCCGGCGCAGCTGCGGCGAGGAGGCGAGCTGCAGCAGCGTCCCGGCCAGGTGGTCGGCGTCGGGGCGGCAGAGCAGGCCGGTGTGGCGGTTCTCGATCAGCGCCGCCGGGCCGCCCTCGGCGACGGCGACGATCGGCAGCCCGCTCGCCGCCGCCTCGAGGATCACCTGGCCGTAGGTGTCGGTGCTGCTGCAGAACAGGAAGGCGTCGGCGCTGGCGTAGGCGCATGGCAGGTCCTCGCCGGAGAGCCAGCCGAGGAAGGTGGCGCGGTCGCCGAGCCGCGCGCGCAGCTCCCCTTCCTCGGGGCCGCCGCCGGCGAGCAGGAGGTGCAGGCGCGGGTCGCGCTCGTGGGCTCGCAGGAAGCTCTCGGCGAGCAGGTCGACGCCCTTCTCGCGGGTGAGGCGGCCGGCGTAGAGGACCTTGACCTCGCCCGGGAAGGCGTCCGGGTCGGCCTTGGCGGGGTCGAAGCGGTCGAGGTCGACGCCGCGCTCCCAGCGGCCGACCCGCGCCGGGTCGGCGCCGAGGGCGATCACCGAGGCATCGGCGGAGGGACTCGGCGAAAGGACCGCGGCCGGGGCCGAGTAGAAGGCGCCGAGGCCGGCCCTGGTCAGCGCCTCGAGGGTGCCGTCGTTGCTGCGCATGCCGGCGTAGGTGGCGATCTCGGTGTGGTAGCTGGCCAGCAGCGGCACGCCGGTGATCCGGCTCATCAGCGTCGCGGCGATGCCGGCCGGGCCGGGGGCGGTGACGTGGATCAGGTCGTAGGAGCCCTCGGCCAGGGCCTCGACCAGGTCGGGCAGGCCGGGGATGCCGAGGTTCATCCCCTCGTAGAAGGGGATCTCCAGCTCGGCGGCGGCCGGGAGGCGGCGGTCGACCCCCGGGTCGGTGCCGACGATGTCGACGTCGAAGCCGGGCACGCCGCGCTCGCGGATCTGTTCGATCGTGTGGGTGACGCCGTGCATCGAGCCGATCCCGTCGGCGATCACGGCCACCCGCCGGCGCTCGCCGCGGCGGTCGCGCAGCTTCGCTTTCTCGGCGCCGAGGAAGGCGGTCGCCGGGGCGTAGGGAATGGCGGGGACGAGCGCCTCGAAGAGGGGGTTGACGGCGCCGGGGAGATCGCCGGCGCTCACCGCCTCGGTGCCGGCGCTGACCGCTTCGCGCAGGCGCCGGTCGTGGATGCGGCGGGCGCGGCGGTAGAGGTCGGCGTGGGAGAAGTCGTCGGCCTGCAGGTAGTCGATCAGCTCGCGGCCGCGGAGTTCGAGCCCGATCCCCTCGAGCCAGGCGTTCAGCAGCGCACACGCGTCCTCGGGGCCGACGTCGGCGGCGATCTTCCCTTCGCGGGCGGCGCCCTCGCGGATCACCCGTTCGGCCATCTTCAGAACGGCCCCGGGCTCCGGTCGACCTGCAACTTGTCCCCGCATACCGGGGACAACCTGGTTTCCAGATTCGTCACGCTCTTCATCCCAGGCCAGCGCCCGCGTCGCCAGGGCCATCGCCGCGTGGGTCCACTTCGCCGCGCTCCCCTGATCGCCGTGCGCTTCGGCGTCGCCGCGGAGCAGGTGGGCGAGAAACTCTTCCGGCGTCTCGGCCGCGGGCGCCTCCGTGAAGGTGCGGCCGATGTCGACGCCGGCATGGTCGTCGGAACCGCCGATGCCGGTGCCGCCGTGCGTCTCTATATAGACGGCGGCGGGCATGTTCAGCTCGGCGGCCCGAGAGCCGTTGCGGACCTCCCAGGTCGGGAAGAGCTCCGCCAGTCGCCGCCGGTGGCGCCGGGTCAGCGGCGCGGCGACGTTGAAGAAGGGATGCGCCAGGGCGCAGGCGATCCCGTTGTCGTGGAGGTATGCGGCGCAGGCCTCGACGTCGCCGGAGTGCGCCTGCAGCCACTCGTGATCTCCGGGAGTGATCCCGTAACAGAGGACGTGAACCGCCTGGGGCTCGCCGGCGAAGCGGGCGGTCAGCTCCTCGGAGACGAAGCAGTCGGGTCGATCGGCCAACTCCAGGCAACCGTCGATCGTGTCGTGGTCGGTGATCGTGACGAAGTCCATCCCCCGCCGCTTGGCGAGCTCGTAGACCTCCTCCGGCGGCGTCGCGCACTCCGGCAGCCCCAGCGAGCGCTGAACGCCCAGCTTCGAGAAGTGCGACGCGGTCGAGTGGCAATGCATGTCAACACGGGAAGTCATCGGTGCTCTCCCTATCTCGAATCTCTCTGTCGCCCACAGAGTTCGCTATGAGCGGGGAGAAGTTGTGAAAAAGGGGAGAACTTCCAGAAGTCTGCCCTTGTGTAGGCATGGTCAGTAGCGCAGAGCGCAACCTCGTCCGGATCTTCGTGGCCGTGGCTCTATGCGGCGCGCTCGTTGCTTGTGCTTCAGTGCCGGTCCCTGAGGATCTGCCGGCCATCGCCTTCCGCCAAACGGGTCTGTACCGACTGGAGGTCGCTCTCCTCGTCTTCTATGGCGGACTCCTGCTGGTGACGCCGGTCATCTCCGGATTGATCCGCGGGCGGTTGCCGACCGAGATCTCAACTCGGGGCGCGAAGTTCGCAGAGGAGGTTCAGTCGGACGAACTCACCGAAGCAGCGCTCCGGCGGCTTCGGCGAACCGTCGATCGGCTCGCCGATCGAGTAACCGCAGTGGAAGGCGAGATAGATCGACAGCAAGCAAAAGGCGGTGACAACAGGTGACTGGCGATAACTTCGATGCCATGAACGAGCGGGAGCAGAGAAACCTGGCTAGACGCCTGGCTGATGTCTCTGACGTCCTCGATTTCGAGGCAGCCCTCGGAATCGTCCAGTTCGACCCGGCTCGGGCCGAAGAGCTGATTCGCAATCGAGAGGAAGGAAAAAGGGAGGAAGAAGAATTCGACCGCCTTAGGGCGCGCCGGCGAGCCCTCCTCGGACTTCGTTAAACCGCGACCTGCTCCGGCGAGCCGTTCAGGCTGCCGTTGAGGAGGTCGAGGATGACGCCCTCGCGGAGGCCGCCCTTGCCGATCTGGAGGGGCTGGCCGAGCAGGTCGGAGAGCTTCTCGAGGAGGAGGACTCCGGTGGGAAGGATGCGGACGCGGGTCGGGTCGAGCTCGAAGCGGCGGCCGACGTCGGCGGCGGGATCGCTGGAGAGGACGCGGATGCCGCGCTCCAGGGTCTCGTACTCGAGCACCGCGCCGACGAGGCGGCGCAAGGAGGTGGCGGAGCCGCCGACGGCGACGGCCTGGGCGGGGCGCTCGATCTCGACGCCTTCGAAGATGTCGTCGATGCGGTCGCGGGCGCGGCGGATCTCCGCCGCCGAGGGCGGGTCGGAGGAGATCAGCTCGTCGGCGAGGTTGCCGGAGCCGACCGGCCAGGAGCGGACGCTCTGGACGCCGCCGGGGACGGTGCCGAGGATCACCTCGGTCGAGCCGCCGCCGACGTCGACGACGCCGATCAGCCCCTCGGCCGGGTGTCCGAGCGCCTTGGTGGCGCCGATGAAGGAGAGCCGGCCCTCCTCCTCCTCGGGGAGGATCTCGATCGGGACCCCGGCGGCGGCGCCGACCGCCTCGGCCACCTCCTCGCCGTTGCGGGCGTCGCGCACCGCCGCCGTGGCGACGGCGCGGATCTCCTCCGCGCCCAGCTCCTGGGCCAGCCGCACCTGGGTGCCGACGACGCCGCCGACCTCCTCGACTTTCTCCGCGGTGATCCGCCCCTTGCCGTCGATCGCCTTGCCGATCCGCGTATAGGCCCGCTGCTCCATCACCTTCTTCAGCTGCCCCTCCACGGGCTCCGCGACCAGCAGGCGCGTCGTGTTGGACCCGATATCTATGGCGGCGCAGAGACTCATGGCGTTCCCCCGCATCTTCCCAGGGGACTCGGATCTCACACTGAGCTACCGAAGACCGGCTTCCTCGGCGGCTTTCCTGGTTTTCGCCAGCTGCTTCTTGGTCAGCGGCACGAACCCGGCGGATTCGGCGATCGAGTTGACGTTTCGGAGGTAGTACTCGACGAAGGCCCTGACCTCCGGCTCCCGCAGGGCCTTCTCGCTCGGGTAGATGAACAGCGGATTGGTCAGCGGCGCGTACCTGCCGTCCTGAGCGGTCTCCACGGTCGGCAGGACGCAGCCCTCGCCGTAGTCGACGTCGACCACCCTCACCCTGTTCGCGTTCCTGACATAGGAGGAGAAGCTGACGTAGCCGAAACCGCCCGGCGAGGTTTCGACGCCTTTGACGGTCGCCTCGTCGTCCTCGCCGACGTCCTCGTAGCTCTTGCGGATGGCGCCCTCCTCGCCGTTGATCGCTTCGGTGAAGCGATCGAAGGGCCCGGAGCCGGGACCGGGGCCGAACAGCGCCAGCTCCTCGTCGATTTCCTCTTCCAGGCCGAGGCTCTCTTTGTCCACCCCGGGAACTTCGTTCCATCTCTCGATCTCGGAGTCGGGGCCCCAGATCGCGGCCAGCTGGTCGACGCTGAGGCAGAAGACGTAGAGGTCGTAGTTGACGATCAGCGTCAGCGCATCGGTGGCGACGCGGAATCCTTGGGGGCCGACCCCGCCTTCCTCGCAGGCTTCTTCCTCTTCGCGATCCATCGCGCGAGAGGCGTTGACGATGTCCGCCTCGCCGGCGCAGAGCCTTTCGAAGCCGCGGCTGGTGTCGGAGGACCCGACGGAGATGCGGACGTCCGGGTTTGCGGCCATGAACCGCTCCGCCATCACTTCCGTCAACGGGGCCACGGCGCTGGACCCGTCGATGCGGATCGACTTCGACGAGCCTCCGCCCCCGCCCCCGCCGGTGGAGCTGTCGTCGCCGTTGCCGCAGGACGCGATCCCGAGAGCGAGGATCGCCGCGGAAGCGATGGCCGCAAGGTGCTTAGAACTAGTCAGTTTCGGTTGGACCACCCCGGCATCTTCCCAGGATTTCCCGACCTAGGAAGGATGCGAGGCGTCCTCGAACTCCCTGAAGAGCCCAGTGACGACGAAGGCGACCTGCTCGCCGATGTCCACCGCGTTGTCCCCCACCCGCTCGATCGCCCGCGCCGCCAGCAGCATCGTCATCGCCCACTCGCGCTTGTCGGCGTCGTCGCCGATCTGGATCGCGAGGTTGAAGCACTCGCGGTTGAGGTTGTCGACGACGTCGTCGCGGCGCACCAGGTCGCGCGCCATCTCGACGTTGCGCTCCTCGAAGGCGCGCTTCGACTGCGTGATCAGGGTCCTGGTGTGCTCTCCCATCGTCAGGATCAGCTTCACCATCTCCGGGTCCGCCGGCGCCTGGGTGCCGGTCAGCGGAATCACCTTGCAGACGTTCACGCACTGGTCGCCCATCCGCTCGATGCTCTTCAGCACGTGCAGCAGGGCCGAGATCAGCCGCAGGTCGGTCGCCACCGGCGACTGCGTCGCCAGCAGCGTAATCAGGCTCTGGTGCACCTCGAGATAGCGGCCGTCGATGCGATCGTCGTCGTTGATCACGACCTGGGCCAGCTCGACGTCCTGGTGCTCGACCGCCTCCATCGTGCGGGAGAGCGCGGTGCTGACCATGTCGAGACCGCCGAGGGCGCTGGCCTCGAGGCCTTCGAGTTCCTCCTGGTAGTGAACGCGGACGCTCTCGGACATCAGCCGACCTTGCCGGACACGTAGTCCTCGGTGCGTTTGTCGGCAGGGTTGGTGAAGATCTGCTGGGTCACGTCGTACTCGACCAGCCGGCCCCAGCGGGTGCTCTCGGTCGCGTCGAGCTCGACCATCAGGAAGGCGGTCCGGTCCGATACCCGCGCCGCCTGCTGCATGTTGTGCGTGACGATGACGATCGAGAACTCCTTTTTCAGGTCGATCATCAGATCCTCGATTTTCCCGGTGGAGATCGGGTCGAGCGCCGAGCAGGGCTCGTCCATCAGGATCACGTCGGGTTCGACGGCGATGCAGCGGGCGATGCAGAGCCGTTGCTGCTGGCCGCCGGAGAGGCCGAAGGCGTTGTCTTTGAGCCGGTCCTTGACCTCGTCCCAGAGCGCCGCCCCGCGCAGCGCCCGCTCGACGATCTCGTCGAGCCCCTCCTTCTGCCCCTGGATGCGCGGGCCGAAGGCGACGTTGTCGTAGATCGACTTCGGGAACGGGTTCGGTTTCTGGAAGACCATCCCGATCAGCTTGCGGACCTGAACCGGATCGACGTTGGACCCGTAGAGATCCTCCCCTTTGTAGAGCAGTTCGCCCTGGACTTCGGCGGTCGGGATCAGGTCGTTCATCCGGTTGAGACAGCGCAGCAGCGTGCTCTTGCCGCAGCCGGAAGGGCCGATCAGGGCGGTGATGTCGTTGTGCCCGATGTCCATCGAGATCCCCTTCACCGCCGGCACCCCGCTGTAGAGGACATCGATGTCTCGTAGTTCGAAGACCTTCTCCTTCATCGCCGAGGATGCGGGGGCCTGGAACTCGGGACGCACCGAGATCTTCGGAGTCTGCTCGGTCAACACTCACCTACCACCTTTGCTCGTAGCGATTTCGTAGCCAGATTGCGAACGAGTTCATCGCCAGCAAGACCACCAGCATGACGATCACGCCCGCGAAGGCAAGGGTCTGGAACTCCTCCTGCGGCCGCAGGGCGTAGTTGAAGATCTGCACCGACATCGCCGAGTAGCCGTCGCTGCCGAACGGGGTCGGGTCGAAAGTCACGAAGACGGTCGCTCCGACCAGCAGCAGCGGCGCGGTCTCGCCGAGGGCGCGGGAGACGGCGAGGATCACCCCGGTGGCGATCCCGGGGATCGAGGCCGGCAGCACCTGGCGGCGGATCGTCTGCCACTGGGTCGCTCCCAGGGCCAGCGAGCCCTGGCGGATCGAGTCCGGCACCGCCCGGATCGCCTCGCGCGCGGCGATGATCACCATCGGCAGCACCAGCAGCGCCAGCGTCATCGAGCCGGCGGCGAGGATGAAGCCGAGGTCGAGCGGGCCGCGGACGATGAAGCCGAGGCCGAGGATGCCGTAGATGATCGACGGGACCGCCGCGAGGTTCTGGATGTTCAGCTCGATCACCCGGTTCCACCAGCGCGTGCCGTCGGCGTACTCCTCGAGGTAGACCGCGGCGCCGACGCCGATCGGGACGACGACGAGGATCACGCCGGCGATCAGCAGCAGGGAGCCGACGATCGCCGGGCGGTAGCCGGCGTTCTCGGGCGTGATCGTCGAAGGGGGATTGGTGAGGAGCTCGGGCCTCAGCGCCGAGGAGCCCTCGACGAAGGCCTGGACGAGCAGGGCGACCAGGCCCGACAGCGAGATCACGACCGAGATCAGCAGCAGCCCGGCGAAGAGCGTGTTGCGGATCACGTCACCGCGCGGCTGGTTGCGCAGCATCGCCGCGGTCGTGGCGCGGGCGCCCGCCACGGCAAGGCGGGTGCGGGGAGCCCCGGCGCCGACCTCCATCACTCGTAGACCTCGCGGTACCGGCGCACGAGACGGATGCTGATCATGTTCAGGATCAGGGTCATCGCGAAGAGGAGGGCGCCGACGGCGAAGATGCTTTTGTACTCGATGGTCCCGGTGCCGATGTCACCGGTGGCGGTGGTCGCGATGTAGGAGGTCATCGCCTGGATCGCTTCGACGGGGTTGAGCGTCAGGTTCGGGTTGGAGCCGGCGGCGAGGACGACGATCATCGTCTCGCCCACCGCCCGCGAGATCGCCAGCACGATCGACGCGACGATCCCCGAGAGGGCGGCGGGGAAGACGACCCGGGTGGCGACCTTCATCTTCGTCGCGCCCATCGCATAGGCGCCCTCGCGCAGGCCGTGGGGCACCGCGGACATCGCATCCTCGGAGATCGAGGCGATGATCGGCACGATCATCAGGCCGATGCCGAGCCCCGCTGCCAGGGCCATGAAGGGCTTCCCGATGGCGCCGCCGAGGAAATCGCCCGGCCAGAGCGGCTGGATGATCTCGGGGAGGATGAAGCTGACCGCGAAGATGCCGATCG
>DASUQZ010000242.1:0-9450 GCA_036280335.1 Solirubrobacterales bacterium | reverse complement strand
CGTCCAGAACGACGTGCTGAAGGAGTACATGGCCCGCGGCAACTACATCTACCCGCCGGAGCCGACGATGCGGCTGACCACCGACATCTTCGAGTACTGCCGCGAGAACGTGCCGAAATGGAACACGATCTCGATCTCCGGGTACCACATCCGCGAGAAGGGCTGCTCGGCTGTGCAGGAGGTCGCCTTCACCCTCTCCAACGCGATCGCCTACGTCGAAGCGGCGCTGGAGCGGGGGCTGAAGATCGATGAGTTCGCGCCGCGGCTCGCCTTCTTCTTCAACGGCCACAACAACGTCTTCCAGGAGATCGCCAAGTTCCGCGCGGTGCGGCGGATGTGGGCGAAGATCGTCGGCGAGCGCTTCGGGGCCGAGAACCCGAGCTCGCAGAAAATCCGCTTCCACACCCAGACCGGCGGGGTCACCCTCCAGGCCCAGCAGCCGGAGGTGAACATCATCCGCGTCGCCCTGCAGGGCTTCGCCGCGGTCTGCGGCGGCACCCAGTCGCTGCACACCAACGGGTTCGACGAGGCGCTGGCGCTGCCGACCGAGCGCTCGGCCCGGATCGCCCTGCGCACCCAGCAGGTGATCGCCTACGAGTCGGGCGCCGCCGACACCGTCGACCCATTCGCCGGCTCCTACTTCGTCGAGTCGCTGACCGACGAGATCGAAAACCGCTCCTGGGAGCTGATGGACAAGGTCGAAGAGCTCGGCGGCTCGGTCGAGGCGCTGGAGTTCATGCAGCGCGAGATCGAGGAGTCGGCGCTCAGCTACCACGAGCGCTACAAGAGCGGCCAGGACATCATCGTCGGCGTCAATAAATTCGTCACCGACCAGGTCGACGACGTCGACATCCTCAAGGTCGACCCCGAGTCGGAGCGACGCCAGCTGGCCCGCCTCAAGGCCTTCAAGGAGAACCGCGACCAGGCCGAGGTCGACGCCAAGCTCGACTCCCTGCGCGACGTCGCCCGCGGCGACGGCAACCTCCTCCACCCGATCCGCGCCGCCCTCAAAGCCAACGCCTCGATCGGCGAGGTCTGCGGCGCCATGCGCGAGGTCTTCGGCGAATACAAGGGCGGCGCTTTCTTCTAGCCGGGGTGGGCGGCGATGCGTCCGCCGACCACCCCAGGAATTTTGGGAGCCCCCCGAGCCCCGGGCCTGGTGGGGGACGAATTCAGCGAGCGCTGAATTGGGACCCCTATAGGGGGCAAAACTCAGCGAGCGCTGAATTCGGCAAGCGCAGCGGGGTTCAGGCGGGCTGCAGCAGGTCGTTCTCTTCGACCAAGCCGAGGTCGAGGGTGCGGTAGCCGACGGACTCGAAGAGGACCACGACGCGGTTGCCGTCGTAGCGCTGGACTTCCCCGGCGCCCCACTCGCTGTGGGTGACGGCGGCGCCGATCTCGAAGGGGCGCTCGACGTCGGCTTCGGGCTCGACAAGGCCGGCGTCGCAGTTGTCGCAGTTCCCGCAGGGCGCCTCGTGCTCCTCGCCGAAGTAGCTGAGGAGGAAGTCGCGGCGGCAGCCGTCGTGCTCGGCGTAGGAGCGCATCATCTCCAGGCGGGATCGCTCGAACTCCTCTCGCTCTTCGCTCGCCTCGGCCCCCTCCTCGATCGCCTCCTCCAGCGGCGGCGCGTCGTCGCGCCTGACCACCTCGCCCTCGTCTGAGACCTCGACGAAGCCGGCCTCCTCCAAGCGGCTGACGGCCTCCAGCATCTTGCTGCGGGAGATCTCGACGTCCTCAGCGAGCTCGGCCGGGTCGACCTCCCCGGCCTCGGCGACCGCCTTGCCGACTTCCTCCAGCTGCTCGGCGTCGACGCCTCCGCCGGCCCCGAGGAAGCGGCGGATCGCCTGGTCCTCGGGCCGATAGAAGATGCACGCCGCGGCCGGCTCGCCGTCGCGGCCGGCGCGGCCGACCTCCTGGTAGTAGGAGTCGACCGAGTCGGAGAGGCCGGCGTGGAAGACGAAGCGCACGTTCGGCTTGTCGATTCCCATCCCGAAGGCGGTGGTGGCGACGATCGCCTCGATCTCGTCGTCCATGAAGCGGTCCTGCAGCTCGCCGCGGCGCCTGGAGCCGAGGCCGGCGTGGTAGGCCTCGGCGGCCACGCCGGCCTCCCGCAGCACCTCGGCCAGCTCCTCGCTCGCCCTGCGGGTGGCGATGTAGACGATGCCGGGCTTCTCGGCCCCGGCCACCGCCTCGACCAGCGCCCGCTCTTTGCCGTGCTCGGCGGTGAAGCGGCGCACGCCGAGGTGGAGGTTCGGGCGGTCGAACCCCCTCACGATCACCGCCGGGTCCTCCATCCCCAGCCGCTCGGCGATCTCGCGCCGGACCGGGGGAGAGGCGGTCGCGGTCAGCGCCAGCAGGGTGGGATGGCCGAGCCGGTCGGCGAAGGTGCCGAGGCGCAGGTAGTCGGGGCGGAAGTCGTGCCCCCACTCGCTGATGCAGTGCGCCTCGTCGACGACCAGCAGCGAGGGCTTCGCCGCCCGCAGCTCCTCCAGCACCTCCTCTTTTGCCAGCTGCTCCGGCGCCAGCAGGACGAACTCCCGCTCGCCGCGGCGCAGCGAGTCCATCAGCTCCTCCCGCCTGCGCTCGGAGACCGTCGAGTTCAGCTCCGCCGCCTCGCCCGGCGCCGCCTCCTCCATCGCCTCGACCTGGTCCCGCTGCAGCGCGATCAGCGGCGAGACGACGATCGTCGGGCCGTCGAGGAGCTCGCCCGCCAGCTGGTAGATGGCCGACTTGCCGTAGCCCGTCGACATCACCGCCAGGGTGTCGCGCCCGGCGAGGACCGCTTCGATCGCCTGCAGCTGCCCCGCCCGCAGCTGCGAGATCTCCAGCGTCTCTTTCGCCAGCCGCCGGATCTCCTCTGCCGATGCCATGGGCGCCTCCACTACCCGCAACCGGGTCGGGGAACCGCTGAACGGTCCGTCCCAGCGCCGGCAGGCAGGGAGGAACGCGGCGGCGATGGTTGAAGCGGGACCCGATGATCGAGGTCTCGAGGACGCTGATGAAGTCCGAACCGGAGCTGGCGGAGCTGATCCAGGAGGTCGAGGGCCTGGAGGTGCGGATGGCCGAGAAGGGCTTCGGCACCCGGGTCGAGATCCGGGCCGCCCCGGAGGCCGGCTTCGACGAGGCCGACCTCGAGGCCTTCCTCGACCGCCTCGCGGAGCCGCAGCGGCGGCCGTTCAGCTAGAGCGAGAAACGAGCTTGAAACCCATCCCCAAGCGGTCGGCAGGGGCCGGCCCGGAAAGCGAGTGCAACCCGTGAACACGTTGAAGCGGCACCTTTCGGTTGCCAACGTCCTGTCCTGCATCGCCCTCTTTGTCGCCCTCGGCGGCACCGCCTTCGCGGCGGTGAAACTCGGCGCCGGCCAGGTGAAGGCGGTCAACATCGCCAAGCAGGCCGTGACCAACCCGAAAATCAAGCAGCAGGCCGTCACCTCCGGGAAGATCAAGAACGGCGGCGTCAACGCGCTCGACATCGGCGCCGGCCAGGTGATCGGCGAGAAGATCGCGACCGGCGCGGTCACCGGCAAGAAGATCGGGAAGAAAGCGGTCAGCCCGCGGACGATCGCCGAGGAAGCGGTGACCGCCGGCAAGCTGGCCAACGAATCGGTCGTCGCCTCGAAGCTCTCCGCCTCGCTCTACGCGCAGCTGGTCCGCAACGTCACCTACGTCAACTCCAGCAGCGTCTCCAACACCGAAGCGAACAAGACCGCAACCGCCACCTGCCCCGCCGGCAAGGAGGCGATCGGCGGCGGCGTCCGACTCGAAGGCGAACTCGCCGACGTCTCGGTGACCGGCTCCTACCCGGTCTCCAGCGGCACCCTGCGCACCGGCTGGGAGGCCATCGCGCACGAGACCGGCGGCGGTCCGTTCGGCGACTGGTCGGTCACGGCGTTCGCCGTTTGCGCAGAAATCTAATATTCAACGCGCATCGTGGAATCGAGGGGTCCGCTCCGGCGGGCCCCTCGTGTGTCTGGGGACACCGAAGACCCGCCGTAAATAGACTTCCGCGCCCGATGCGAGAGAGGAATCCCGAAACCCACGAGGAGAAGCTCGCCTACCTGCGCGAACTGCGCGAGGCGGCGATTCACTCCGCCTCCGAGGCGGCGGTCGAGAAGCAGCACGCGAAGGGGAAGCTGACCGCCCGCGAGCGGATCGAGAAGCTGCTCGACCCCGGCTCCTTCGAGGAGCTCGACACCTTCGTCCGCCACCGCACCTACGACTTCGAGATGCAGAAAAACCGGCCCTGGGGCGACGCCGTCGTCACCGGGCACGGGACGATCGACGGCCGCACCGTCTTCGTCTTCTCGCAGGACTTCACCGTCTTCGGCGGCAGCCTCGGCGAGGTGATGGCGGAGAAGATGTGCAAGGTGATGGACCTGGCCGCCCAGGTCGGGGCGCCGGTGATCGGGATCAACGACTCCGGCGGCGCCCGCATCCAGGAGGGCGTCGTCTCCCTCGGCGCCTACGGCGACGTCTTCGTCCGCAACGTCCAGTGCTCCGGGGTGATCCCGCAGATCAGCCTGATCATGGGCCCCTGCGCCGGCGGCGCCGTCTACTCGCCGGCGATGACCGACTTCATCTTCATGGTCAAAGAGACCTCCCACATGTTCATCACCGGCCCCGAAGTGATCAAGACGGTGACCGGGGAGGAGGTCGAGTTCGAGGAGCTCGGCGGCGCGATGAGCCACAACTCGAAGTCGGGCGTCGCCCACTTCGCCTCCGAGGACGAGGAGAGCTGCCTCGAGGACGTGCGCTACCTGATGAGCTTCCTGCCCTCGAACAACCTCGAGGCGCCGCCGCGGTTCGAGCCGGGCGACGACCCCGAGCGCGAAGACACCGAGCTCGACACGATCGTCCCCGACGATCCCTCCAAGCCCTACGACATGCGCGATGTGATCGCCCGCATCGTCGACGACGAAGAGTTCTTCGAGGTCCACGAGCACTTCGCGAAGAACATCGTCTGCGGCTTCTCCCGGCTCGACGGCTATCCCGTCGGCATCGTCGGCAACCAGCCCGCCTTCCTCGCCGGCGTGCTCGACATCGAGGCCTCCGAGAAGGCGGCCCGGTTCGTGCGCACCTGCGATTGCTACAACGTCCCGATCGTCACCTTCACCGACGTCCCCGGCTTCCTCCCCGGCACCGACCAGGAGTGGAACGGGATCATCCGCCACGGCGCCAAGCTGCTCTACGCGTTCACCGAGGCGACGGTGCCGAAGCTCACCGTCGTCACCCGAAAGGCCTACGGCGGCGCCTACGACGTCATGAACTCCAAGCACATGCTGGCCGACTACAACGTCGCCTGGCCGACCGCCGAGGTCGCGGTGATGGGCCCCGAGGGGGCCGTCAACATCATCTACCGCAAGGACATCGCCAGCTCGCCGACGCCCGACGAGCGGCGCCAGAAGCTGATCGACGACTACAAAGCCCACTTCGCCAACCCCTACTCGGCGGCGGAGCGCGGCTACATCGACGACGTGATCGAGCCCCGCCAGACGCGCCCGAAGCTGATCAAGGCGCTGCGGATGCTGCAGAGCAAGCGCGTCGACCAGCCGAAGCGCAAGCACGGCAACATCCCGCTGTAGCGCACCGCCGCGAAGTCGTACGACATTTTTGTAAGTCGTCCGGGAGGGATGCTACCTTCTGGCCATGGAGTTGAAGAGCGTCCCTCTGAAGAGCAACGACGTGCGGGTCCCTAAGCCAGAGCTTGGCAATGCCTATCTCGTCGAGCGCTACAGCGCCGACAGCGTCAAGGCCGTGATCCTGCACCCCGATGACTTCGCCGAGCTGCAGAGCCGCGCCCGGATACTCGAGGAGGCGGCGCGCCCGGCCGGCTTCGAGCTGACCGACATCGGCGCCAAGGCCCATCGGATCGCCGAGTCACGCGAGGGCGAGTTGATCGAAGACGAAGCGGCTGTTCGCAGCCTGCTGGGCATTTGACGCTTACGGCCGGCGAGGTGTATTGGGCGATCGTGCCCTATACGCCGCAGGCGCCGTTCCAGGTTTTCGTAAAAGACAGCCCTCCCGTGGAGGTCCCTGACGCGAAGACGATCATCGAGGGCCTGCGGAAGGGAGGGGACGCCGAGCTCCGCTTCGTCGTCGAGGCCAAGGCCAGGCCGGTTCTTCTGCTCTCGGACCGCGTCGATCCTCAGACCGGCGACCTCTTCGGCCTTCGCCTCATTCGCCTCGACGCCCTGGAGGAGGAAGAGGCTCAGCAGGTGCGAGACCAGCGTCAGCCCGGGCTGTTCCACCTCAGGCCGGAGCGCTTTCCCGATCTCACCGAAGAGTCGGCCGCGATGATCAGCGCGCCGATTCGCCTTCACGAGACCGCAGTGGAGCTCAGCAGGCCCCTGGGTCGTCTGGATCAGAACGAGATGCGGGTTCTGGTCGAGCGCTTCGTCACCTACTGGCAGTTCGACCTCCACCAGCTCCTGATCGCAAAGATCCGTGAGCTTCTGAGGAAGAGGGAGTCCTCCCCATAGGCGACTGGGTATGCTCAAGTCTCCTTAAGTAAACAGGTGGGCGTCTGCCAGTCGGCGCTCAGACGGGAGGCAAAGATGAAGTACCTGAAAGGGCTGGCCCTCGCTGCGGTGATGGCGGCCGTGTTCGTCGCGTTCGGGGCCGGCTCGGCTTCGGCGACGGTGATCTGCAAAACGAAAGCGAGCCCGTGCGCGTCTCCGTACGCGAAAGGGACCACCTTCAACGCCGTGCTCACCCCGGGCACGACGGCGGTCTTCAAAGCCGGGTTCATGACGATCGAATGCACCGAAGGCAGCGGGTCGGTCGAAATGACGACCGGCGGCAGCGCGACCGAAACAGTCAAAGGCGTCACAAAAACGCTCAGCTTCGGGGGCTGCAACGCCGAATTCAAAGTCCTCAAAACCGGCTCCGGTGAAATCCACTGGACCAGCAAAACGAACGGCGCCTTCACAGCCGAAGGGATGGAAGTGACAGGCAGCGCCTTCGGCGTCGACTGCGTCTACGGCGGCGAAATCAACTCCGGGATCACGCTGAACGGCGGCACCAGCCCGACGATCAGCATCAATGCGAAAGTGCCGCTGATCTCCGGCGGCTTCCTCTGCTCGAACCCGGGCACGATGACCGCGTCGCTGAGCGTCACCGAACCGACCCCGCTCTACGTGCTGGCGAGCTGAAGCCCCGATCATCCCTCTGCGTCCTCCAAGGAGTAGAGAGACGAGCACGTCCAGCGCCACCCTCGCCTCGGCCGATGAGATTTCTCATCGCGCCGAGGCGAGGGGGTGCTGCTGGTCGGCGTCAAGCCTCTTGGGCTCAGTCGACCGTGATGGCTCCGGCCGGTTCGCTGACGGTGTAGGTGCCTGTCCATATGGCAGTTTCACCGCAGCCAGAGTCTGTCGTTTTCCGCTGGAGTTCGGAGGATCCGCTGTGGATCACCGCTGGAGTCGCGCCCTCTGTGAGCGTCCCGATGCTGCCGAAGGCGTAGATGCAGTGAAATGTCACCGGGAACCCGAAGAGGTTCCGGTGCCACGTCCATGTGAATTCTGCGCCGCCAAGATTGACGGTGCCGTCGCTGGCGATCGAGAGCGTGCCGTTGTTCAGGACGGTTATTGTGTCGCTGCCGCATTCACCGAAGCTAAGGTCGGTGACCGGGCCGCTTGTGGCGCCTTCGGTGATGGTTGCGGCAAATGCAGAGTGTCCGCATTTCATATCGACGGTGAAATCGAATTCGTTGTTCGTCGATGTGGCTTCGATGGTCCCGCTGTAGGCCGTCCCGGCCGGGGATGTGATCGTCGCCGAGGCGGTGCCTGCCAACGCCAGCAGGGCGGCGATCGCAGCGGCGAGCAGCCCGGACATCTTCAGGTACTTCATCTGATCCTCCTTGATCTGGTGCGACTGCCTCCTTCCCGTGCGGGAAGGAGCTTTGATCAAGGAAGTTAGATTAAGCGACTAGTAGCCGGCGGGGTGGCGCGCTACGAAGCCGGCGCTGCTGCGCTCTTCCTCGCGCCAGCGGGGGCCGGTTTCGCCGTTGGTGCCGCCGGAGGTGTCCCAGCGGTAGCCGGCGATCACGGCGTACACGTGGCCGGGGTTGCTGAAGACGGTGATCCAGCGACCTTCGCCGGCTTCGGCCCAGTTCATCAGCGGACCGGAGGGGAGGGGGCTGCTGATGAATTTGCCGCCGCGGAGGGCGAAGCTGACGGCGCCGGAGCAGTCGTAGCCCTTGTCCCACCAGCGGGCGTGGCCGCCGCCCCAGACGTACGGTTTGCTGCGGATCTTGTTCGCCGCGGCGATGACGCGCTTGACCCGGGCGGGAGCGCTCTTCGGCGGGATCAGCATGCCGTTGTCGAGCAGCTTCGCCTTCTCCGTCGGCGTGCAGACGTCGACTTCGGCGGCGGACATCCCTCCCGTGGCGCAGGCTGCGGAGGCGCTGCCGGGGGCGATCAGAGCGGTGGCGGAGAGGGCCGCGACAAGCACCAGCCCGACCTGCAACCTGAAGTTGTGAAGCAAACCGATTCTCCTTCGTCGGCCTGCGGGGTTAGCTGTCGGGCTGGCGCGAAAGGAGCCTGCGCCCCCACCCGCTGGGTGGGTTAGCCCCGAAAACGTGGTTCCCCCGCTCCCCAGACGCTCTTTGCGCCGGGGATTCGGCGTTTCGGTTATTGACCGGCAGCAGTGTAGACCATTGGACGGCGTGTCGCTCACAGAACGCAAATATTTGGTCGAACTTTCCGATCTCATCAAGGCTTAGTTCGACGTGATCGCTGGTAGCGTGCGCCCTGGGATGGACCTTGCGGGACGAAAAGCGCTGCTGACCGGGGCCACCGGCGGCCTGGGCCGCGCGATCGCGCAGGCCCTGGCGGACCGGGGCGCGCGGCTCACCCTGAGCGCCCGCAACCCCGCGGCGCTGGAGGAGATGGCCGCCGGGCTGCCCGGCAGCGGCCACGACACGCTCCCCGCCGATCTCGCCGATCCCGAGGCCGCCGAGCGCCTCGCCGCGGAGGCCGCCGGCACCGAGATCCTCATCGCCAACGCCGGCCTGCCGGCGACGGGACGCCTGACCGACTTCTCCCCCGAGCAGCTCGTGCGGGCCCTGCGGGTGAACCTGGAGGCGCCGATGGTCCTCGCCCGCGCCTTCGAAAGCGGGATGGTGGAGCGAGGCGGCGGCCACATGGTCTTCGTCGCCTCCCTCTCCGGCAAGTCGGCGACCCCCCGCTCCTCCGTCTACAACGCCACCAAGTTCGGCCTGCGGGGCTTCGCCCTGGGGCTCCGCGCCGACCTCAACCCGCTCGGGATCGGCGTCTCCCTCGTCACGCCCGGCTTCATCCGCGAGGCGGGCATGTTCGCCGACGCCGGCGCGAAGGCCCCCGCGGGCATGGGCACGGGCACCCCCGAGCAGGTCGGCGCCGCCGTCGTCAAGGCGATCGAGCACAACAAGGCCGAGGTCGCGGTGGCCCCGCTGCAGCAGCGCTTCCTCTCCCAT
>DASUQZ010000241.1:0-2486 GCA_036280335.1 Solirubrobacterales bacterium | reverse complement strand
TCTCGCGATTTCTGGCGGTTCTTGTTTTTCCTACCGAATATTGGGTAGCCTGTTGGCGTTCCCACATCGATCCATCCCCCACCGACGCGGAAGGCAGAGGAGGAGCGTGAAGCGAACGAAGTACGGCGCCGTCGTTACCCTGGCCACGGCTGCCCTGATGCTCCTCCCTGCCGTCGCGTCGGGTTGGGCGCCGGCCGGAACCGCCTCCGTCCATCCCGGAGTCCAGACCTACACCGCCGGCGCCCAGTGCACCTCCAACTTCGTCTTCCAGGAAGGCACCACCGTCTTCCTCGGCCAGGCGGCCCACTGCTCCGGCACCGGCGGGGCGACCGAAACCGACGGCTGCACCAGCGCCTCGCTGCCGATCGGCACGCCGGTCGAAGTCGAAGGCGCCGGCCGGCCCGGCACGCTCGCTTACAACTCCTGGCTGGCGATGCAGGCCGCCGGCGAGGCCGACCCCGACGCCTGCGCCTACAACGACTTCGCGCTGATCAGACTCGACCCCGCCGACGTCGGGCGGGTCAACCCATCGGTGCCGGGCTTCGGTGGGCCGACCGGGCTCGGCACCGTAGGCAGCCTCGGCTCGACCGTCTACTCCTACGGCAACTCCTCGCTGCGGGCCGGCATCACCAAGCTGAGCCCGAAGCAGGGGATCGTCGTCCAGAGCGAAGGCAACGGCTGGAGCCACAACGTCGTCACCCTCACCCCCGGTGTCCCCGGCGACTCGGGCAGCGGCTTCCTGAACGGGAGCGGTCAGGCCTTCGGAACCCTCAGCACCCTGCAGATCGCGCCCCTGGCGGGATCCAACGGAGTCGGCGATCTCCAGCGCGAGCTCGCCTACGCCCGCGCCCACGGCTTTCCCAACCTGCAGCTGGTGCCGGGGACCGAGCCGTTCAAACCGAACCTCGTCGGCGCGATCCTGGCCGGCTGACAAATCGTCCCCGCATACCGGGGACGATTTGCAGGTCAGTCGCGCAGCTCGGCGATCAGATCGTCGAGGTCGAGCGGGTAGGTGCCCATCTGCACACCCTCCCCCTCCGGCGGCCGCGGCCACTGCTCTCGCGGACGGTCCCAGTAGAGCTCGACGCCGTTGTGGTCCGGGTCGGAGAGATAGAGCGCCTCGCTGACGCCGTGGTCGGAGGCGCCCTCCAGCGGCCAGCCCGCCTCGCTGAGGCGGCGCAGGGCGTCGGCGAGGGCACGCCGGGTCGGGTAGCGGATCGCCGTGTGGAAGAGGCCGGTGCTGCCCGGCGGAGGCGGCGAGCCTCCTTTCGAGCGCCAGGAGTTGAGGCCGATGTGGTGGTGGTAGCCGCCGGCGGAGATGAAGGCTGCGTCCTCGCCCCAGCGCTGCATCAGCTCGAAGCCGAGGATGCCGCAGTAGAAGTCGAGCGCGCGGTCGACGTCGGCGACCTTGAGGTGGACGTGGCCGATGTCGACGCCGGGATCGATCGGCTCCGGCGCGCGACCCTCGTCCCCGCCTTCAGGCATCGAGGGCCTCGTTGACCAGGCGGTCGGCGTCGGCGTTCTCGGCGCGGGGGACGTGCCGGATCGACCAGGAATCGAAGCTCCGCAGCGCCTGTTTCACCTGCTCGTGCAACTCCTTCATGCCGGCGTTCTTGACCTTGTAGCGGCCTTCCACCTGCCGCACGACGAGCTGCGAGTCGCCGACCAGCTCCAGCTCGGTGGCGCCGTGGGCGGCGGCCAGCTCGATCCCCTTCAGGAGCGCCCGGTACTCGGCGACGTTGTTGGTCGCGACGCCGATCCGCTCCCCCACTTCCTCGAGCACCGCGCCGCCGTTGCGGACGACGACGCCGATCGCCGCCGGCCCGGGGTTGCCCCGGGACCCGCCGTCGACGTTGACGGTGACCCGGCTCATCGGCCGGCGACCGGCTCCCCGACGAGACGGACCATGCCGTCCTCCCCGAAGCCGGCGTTCCACTGCCGCGCCGCGGTGTCGAGCTCTGAGATCTCGCCGCCCTTGTCCATCTGGAAGACCGGGCGCGGCTCCTCACCCGTGTCGACGCCCCACTGGTACCAGGAGAGCTCCCAGGCGATCGTGATGCGGAAGGTGTTCGGCGCCCCGGCGCAGGCGCCCACCGATACGAAGGGCCTGCCGAGGGTGCGTGTGAGGCGGGCGACGACGCGCCGGGCGTCGCTGGCGTTGAAGCGGGCGACCGCGGTCTCGAACGGGGTCGCGACGGGAGCTTCCATCACCCTTGCTGGAGATGCGATTTCAGCCGCATCACCGCCTTGGTGTGCAGCTGCGAGACCCGCGACTCGGTGACCCCGAGGACCTCGCCGATCTCGCGCAGGGTGAGGTTCTCATAGTAGTAGAGGGCGACGACGAGCTGCTCGCGCTCGGGCAGCGAACCGATCGCCTCGGTGAGCCGGTCCTTGACCTCGTTGGAGGCGAGCGCCTCCTGCGGGTCGGCCGCGCCTTCGTCGGCGATCGTGTCCAGCAGGGAAACCTGGTCGCCGGAGGAGTCGGA